>NZ_JACJSH010000029.1:0-93430 GCF_014698055.1 Nostoc sp. FACHB-133 | reverse complement strand
CGGTGGAACCACACTGATCCCTTCCCGAACTCAGAGGTGAAACGCTGTTGCGGCAACGATAGTTTAGGGGTCGCCCTACGCAAAAATAGCTCGGTGCCAGGATTTATATTCAACCACAACAACATAAGAAAAGCCTTCTCAAGATTAATTGAGAAGGCTTTTCTTTTTTCACGAACTTATTAGGGCCTCATTCGTCTAATCGTGAGGCTGGAGAAAGATTTCCGTGAGTCGTGCTTCAGGCGTACCTGGTTCTGGCTCGTAGCAATATTCCCAGCGTGCTAGAGACATGAAAATAGATTCCGCTCGTCCCTGAGTTTGCAGACCGAAAACTGTTCCCTTGTCGTACACCAGATTAAACTCTGCATAACAACCTCGACGGTATAGTTGAAACTGGCGCTGGCGACCGCTATACTCTATTTCCTGCCGTCGTTCTACAATGGGCAAATAGGCGGGTAAAAATGCTTGACCGCAAGACTGCACAAAAGCAAAGATATCTTCCCAGTTACGAGATACCATTCCTACTTGCTGACTGTACAGTGCTGCCGGACTATCTGTTTGATCGCCAACATAAAGCTTTCTACTTGCATCTTGATAGTCAAAGAAGATACCGCCAATGCCCCGTTGTTCTTGGCGATGCTTCAAGTAGAAGTATTCATCACACCAGAGTTTGAAAACTGGATAATACTCTGGATGGTGGTCATCATAAGCACGTTTTAACGAGGAGTGAAAGTGAACTGCATCCTCAACAAAGGCATAGGACAGAGTTAAATCAGCACCTCCACCAAACCACCAAATTGGGCCAGCCTCAAAGTAGCGGTAGTTGGTAGTTAAGGTGTACTGTTGGTACATAGGGATTGCGGGGATGTACACCATAGAAGTTCCCGTGGCAAAAAACTTACGTCCAGCCGCTTCTGGTCGTTGAGCCAAAATTGCAGGCGGTAGTCCATTTCCCCAAACTGCGGAAAAGTTCACGCCACCCTGTTCAAACACCCGCCCTTCTCGAATCACGCGGGTACGTCCTTCTCCTCGCTCCCAGTAGTCTTGATGAAAGCGTGCTTCCCCGTCAAGTTGCTCTAAGCCTTTGCAAATCTCATCCTGTAAGTTCTGCATTAATTGCTGCACTCGCTCCCGTGAATCTTTGGGTATCGTGTTGGTAGGTGATGCCAGCAATACTGTGTTATTTGTAGATTCTTGCAGAGAATTATCGGGATGACGACTCATGTTAAAATCTCTGAAATTTACCCTGTAAATATCTATATAGTTATTTAGTTGTTAAAATTAGAGGAGTTTCAAAACTTAATAAATTTAGGACTTATACACGGGTTAGTCTGTAGGGCATTTCCTCTTTTACTGAAGGATTGTAAAGAGGTTTAGCAAAAGAACCATATTTATTATAACTTGATAACTATAGGACTATTTACTTGCTTACCGCATTACACATGGTTAATACCCTACCCAAGCCAGAAATTAAAACCCCCAGCAAAGAAACTGTACTCACCCCCCGGTTTTACACTACAGATTTTGAAACTGCCGCCAACCTGGATTTGTCTGCCCAGGAGACGCAGTTAAAGGCAATGCTGGCAGAAATGCGGACAGACTACAACCGTCATCATTTTGTTCGGGATGAGGTGTTTAACCAATCTTGGGAACACATTGAAGGTGAAGCAAGACAGGCATTTATTGAGTATTTGGAACGCTCTTGCATTTCTGAGTTTTCCGGCTTCTTACTATTCAAAGAACTATCCCGCAAGCTGAAAAATCGCAGTCCACTGCTAGCGGAGATATTTCAACTGATGGCGCGTGATGAAGCTCGCCATGCCGGATTTCTCAATAAAGCAATGGGCGATTTTAAACTCTCCCTGGATTTAGGCAATGTTACTAAAACCCGCACCTATACGTTTTTCCCAATAGAGTGGGTACTTTACACCGTTTACTTATCAGAAAAAATCGGGTACTGGCGTTACATCATTATCTACAGACATCTAGAAAAGCACCCAGAAAACCAATTTTACCCCATCTTCCAATATTTTGAGAGTTGGTGTCAGGACGAAAACCGTCATGGGGATATATTCAAGGCGCTTTTACGTTCTCAACCGCAACTGTGGAACAACTGGAAAGCTAGGTTGTGGAGTCGCTTTTTCTTGTTATCGGTATTTGCTACTCACACTTTGACAGTTCATGAACGGGCTGGTTTTTACACGTCATTGGGACTTGATGCGACGGAATTTGACCGCGAAGTTGTTCGTAACACCAATGAAACTGCGGGCCGAGCTTTTCCTGTAATGTTGAATACCGAACATCCCCAGTTTTTCCCTCGGCTGCAACGCTGTGCGGGCTACAACATGAAAATTGCAGAGATTGAGAGCAGTTCTGTGCCCAAAGTTGTGAAGCTGATTCGCAAACTACCTTTAATTGCAGCAATTGTTTGGAATCTACTGTTGGTTTACCTGATTAAGCCCGTTGATGCTGAGGCTTTGCGGGAAACCGTGCGTTAGATTTGGCACTTATTGATGTAAACTATGTATTCCATGATTCTACAAAATGCGTAGTTTACTGATGTAGGCATCGCCGCAATACGGTTCGGTTAAAATCCCCCCGCCTGCGGCGATCCCCTTAAAAAGGGGGTAAAAGAGGGTTAAAAGCCTCCCTTTTTAAGGGGGTTGGGGGGATCTTCAAAAGATTAGAACGTTAACCGAACCGTATTGGGCATCACCCTCCAAATTCACCAATATATTTCTATTCTGCCTCTGACTTGATTGACACAACCCAGTCCGAATACCATCCAGTGTTTGACAAATACTCACTTGACGTTTTTCGACTCTACCATGCCCTTTACTTATCTGATGACAAGTAAATTCTGGTATAAAATTATTTTTTACATCTTTAAACAAACCCGATTGATTGCCTTTTAAAGCACCGATATAATTATTCTCACTTTCTACAATTAACTGGCAAGTTTTTTTGGGTATTAATAGCATCAAATGCAAAAACTCAAACCAATGAACATACAGCAGTGTTCTTTTGCATGAAGTACAAAGAGCAGACTTTTAGTCACTTTGCTACTCATTTGCTACTCAAAACGGTAGCCTTAAAGAAATACACTATATTTTGGCTATGTTGCCTAAACCCAAGAAATATTGGACACCCCAGCACTGGGCAAGTTGGAAACCCTTTGGTATCGGCGAACAGTACCCTAACAACTACTGGGAGGTTTTTCGAGCAATCTGGCTGTCTCGTGACAAACTACCTTATGCGTGGAATATTCTTGATAAAGGTGTTTGCGATGGTTGCGCTCTCGGAACAACCGGGATGAAGGATTGGACTTTAGATGGCATTCATCTCTGCAATGTCCGGTTGCGGCTGTTGCGGATGAATACTATGCCGGCTTTTGACCCTGTGCTATTGGAGGATGTCTCGCAGTTACAAAAACACAAAAGTGACCAATTACGCGACTTGGGAAGACTTCCTTTCCCGATGATGCGTCAACGAGGGGAAAAAGGCTTTCACCGTATTAGCTGGGATGAAGCTTTAGGGGTAATTTGCGATCGCATCCGCGCCACTACACCAGACCGCCTTAGTTTTTATATTACCAGTCGCGGAACTGTCAACGAAACTTATTATGCCACCCAAAAAGCTGTGCGGGCAATGGGAAGCAATAATATTGATAACGCTGCCCGCATCTGCCATTCTCCCAGTACAGCAGGACTGAAAGCTGCTCTGGGTGCAGGGGCCACCACCTGTTCTTATAAAGACTGGATTGGTACTGATTTATTAGTCTTCATTGGTTCCAACGTTGCCAATAATCAGCCTGTCACCGTTAAGTATCTCCATTACGCCAAAAAAGCTGGCACGAAAATTGTAGTAGTTAACACTTACCGCGAACCAGGAATGGAGCGCTACTGGGTGCCCTCAATTGTGGAAAGTGCCGTTTTCGGTACAAAGTTTGCCGAAGACTTCTTCTTAATTAATATGGGCGGGGATATAGCATTTTTGAATGGCACAATTAAACACATAATTGCTAATAACTGGGTAGACCAGTCATTTATAGATTTACACACAGTTGGCTTTGCCGAACTCAAAACATCTTTAGAAAGCCAATCTTGGGAAGAATTAGAGCGGCTTTCTGGTACATCCCGGGAGCAAATGTACGCCTTTGCCAAAATGGTCAAAGAAGCCAACAAAGCCGTATTTGTTTGGAGTATGGGTATTACCCAGCATGAATGCGGCGAAGATAATGTGCGAAGTATTATCAACTTAGCTCTTACCAAAGGTTTTGTCGGTCGGGAAGGCTGTGGTTTAATGCCAATTCGCGGCCACTCTGGGGTACAGGGTGGGGCAGAAATGGGATGTTACGCCACAGTGTTTCCCGGTGGTAAACCCATTACCCCGGAAAATGCTGCTCAATTGAGTCAGCATTGGGGCTTTAAAGTGCCAGCAAGTAAAGGTTTAATTGCTCCAGAAATGATTAATGCCGCATATCACGGGGAATTAGATGTTTTGTTTTCCGTGGGAGGGAATTTTTTAGAAGTGCTGCCAGAACCGGATTATGTGGAAGCGGCACTGAAGAAAATACCGTTGCGGGTACATACGGATATTGTTCTCTCTAGCCAAATGTTGGTGGAACCTGCTGATACTGTGGTGCTTTTACCTGCGACGACTCGCTACGAAATACCAGGGGGAGTAACAGAAACTAATACTGAACGCCGGGTAATTTTCAGTCCAGAAATTCCAGGGCCACGCATTGGAGAAGCGCGTCCAGAATGGGAAGTTTTTCTAGAATTAGCAAGGCGCGTGCAACCAGATTTGGCAGATAAGTTGGCTTTTGCTGACACAGCTGCTATCCGTCAAGAAATTGCTCAAGTTGTCCCCCAATATGCTGGGATTCAACACTTACAGCAGGCTAGCGATCAATTTCAGTATGGCGGGTCACATTTGTGCTTTGGTTGGAACTTCCCTACGCCCGATGGGAAGGCGCACTTTGGCGTATTATTGCCACGCCAAAGGGAATTACCAGAAGGTTATTTCTTAGTAGCAACGCGCCGAGGCAAGCAATTTAATAGTATGGTACAGGAACGTAAGGATGCAATTACTGGGGCGGTGAGAGAGGCAGTGCTAATAAATGCTGCTGATGCGGCACTGTTGGATTTAAAAGATGGGGATAAGGTAATTCTTAAGAATGAGTTAGGGGAGTTGTTCTGTCAAGTTTATATTGCACCAATTCAGTCAGGAAACTTGCAAGTCCATTGGCCAGAAGGGAATGTGCTACTAGATAAAAGTAAGCGATCGCTAGAAGGGGTTCCTGATTATAATGCGATCGTACGGTTGGAAAAAATCTGAATCAAGTCTAATTTTTTCAGCTTTAACATTTCCACCAGTAAATCCATTAACTTATATCCCTAAACCCCGTATGAAGAATTACACAGCGATCGCATGAAAAACCCTCTCCTGAACTTAAAATTTCTAAGATGGATATAAATGAACTTCTCAAATCTTATGCTGCTGGAGAAAGGAGCTTCCAAAGACTGAATCTGCAAGAAGCAGAATTAACAAATGCCAAACTCATAGGCGCAGATTTTAGCTATGCTGATTTACGTCAAACGCGACTTGGTAAAACTAATCTTAGCCAAGCTTGCTTACGGGAAGCAGACTTGAGTGAATCTATCCTTTGGGGTATAGATTTGAGTGAAGCAGACTTATATCGTGCTGTTCTCCGAGAAGCTGATTTAACGGGTGGAAAACTAGTCAACACACGCTTACAAGAAACAAATTTAATCAAAGCTAGTTTATGTGGTGCTAATTTGCATGGTGCAAACTTATCTGGTTCTCTGTTATTTCAAGCAGACTTACGCCCCAGTTCTGACCAGCGTACAGATTTAGGATATGCAGTTTTGACTGGGGCAGATTTGAGTTATGCTGATCTCAGAGCTGTTTCCTTGCATCACGCCAACTTAAATAAAGCAAAATTATGTCGCGCTAATCTCTCTAAAACAATACTGTGGGGGAACTTAGCGGCGGATTTAAGTGGGGCTAATCTACAATGCGCTGACTTGAGCTATGCAAATCTAGATAGTACTATCTTGCGACAAGCCAATCTGCAAGGTGCTGACTTAACAGGGGCAATTCTTCTAAATGCCGATCTTCAGGGAGCAATCATGCCTGATGGCAAGGTTCATAATTGAGTTATTTGAGAGATGATAAAGTTGAGTTTTTTACATCAATTCTACAAATATTTATTTGAGAAATCTTATTACAACCTTGTTTTTGTAAACATTACTTGGATAAGCTGACAAATTCACTACTCAGTAATATTAAATATCAACTTAATAAATGAATACTTATTAAGTAAGTGTGCTTAATCTTTTTTGCACGGTAGGGTGCGCGAACAAGTAAAAAAAACCACTGTGGACGACCCTAATCATGATTGACTTCCCTTGCAGTAAAAAACACTTGTAATGCCAGCGTTGAGTCCAAAGGGTTTTATTTTTACAAGGCAACAAATGGCATCAAAAGACATCTAGCAGTTGATATACTGGGCTTCCCCTTCTTTACGCATTGCACCAAAGCCAGCATCTCTGATGACCTTGGGTTAATTGAGATGCTCTCAATTAACATTGATTATTTTAAATCCAAACCAATTGAGCTACCGAAGATTACAATCCTCATAGATCACGGCTATCATCCTGAGAAACTTACCCAAGCGTTAGAGCAGATTTATCTTCAAATCATGAGCTTTCATCCAATTTGAACTTTCAGCCAAGCCATCGAAAGCCGAAAAAGAAGCTAATGGGAAATCTGGATTTATGCCTGTTGCCGCTAGATGGGTAATTGAGAGGTCAAACACTTGGGTGGAGCGATGTAAAAGTTTAGTTAAAAATTTTGACCCTATCCAGGTATAACTCAATTGATATCAGGCTATTAACATGATGACAATCAAGGTATAATTTTGTTGAAACGCGATCGCGTTTGTATTTTTAACTTATGAGTCATTGCTCTCCCATCACAATTCTGCTAATTGATGATTGCCCTAGAGATCGGGAAGCATATTGTCGTTTTTTGAAGCAGGACAGGCTGTATACCTATCGTATTTGGGAGTTTGAGACAGCAGCGCAGTCCAGGAAATGGTGTCAACAGGAGATGCCAGATATAATTTTGCTGGATTTTGAGCTGCCTGATGGGGATGGGCTGAAATTTATTCAGCAATTTCGGGAATGCCATAGCAATACCCAAGCTGCTGTGATTCTGCTGGCAGCAGGACAAGGGGATGCAATCATCGCTGTCCGTGCTATGAAAAGTGGTGTCCAAGATTATTTGCTTAAAGATAAACTCACAGCTGAAGTTCTTCAAGGCGCAATTCATCATGCCGTTGAACAGAAACTCATTCACAACATAGATTTGCGAGAAGCAATTTTTAACGAATCTGCTGATGCCATCTTTTTGGTTGATCCACAAACGCTGCTCACCCTGGATTGTAATCGGCGGGCAGTAGAACTGTTTGAGGCGGCTAACAAAACTGAATTGCTCGAGATTAATGGGCAGAAACTCCAGCGCCATCCATTCACCGCCAGCGAAACAGACGCGATCGTGGCAGATATGCAGTTAAAAGGTGTCTGGAGTCGAGAGATTGAATATGTTACTCTCAAAGGTCAGATTTTTTGGGGAAACATAGCAGCTAAACCCATTACTGTAGCCGGACGTACCATGAATCTAGTCCGGGTAACTGATATCAGCGAACGCAAACAAGCCGAGGCACAACTGCGGCAGACGAATGAGCAACTTGCTAACACCAACGTAGAACTTGCCCGTGTCACTCACCTTAAAGACGAATTTCTCGCAAACATGAGCCATGAACTGCGAACACCTCTTAATGCAATTTTGGGGATGTCAGAAGGTTTACAAGAAGGTGTGTTTGGCTCCATCAATGAAAGACAAGTAAAAGCGATCGCCACAATTGAGCGTAGTGGTAGACATTTACTAGAGCTAATTAACGACATTCTAGACCTGTCTAAAATCGAATCTGGCAAATTAGAACTGCAATGGAGTGATGTTTCTGTCAGAAGCCTCTGTGATGCCAGCCTTGTCTTTGTCAAACAGATGGCTTTGAAAAAAAATATTCGTCTTAATATTCATATTGCTGAGAATATTGACAGCATTCAAGTAGACGATCGCCGCCTGCGTCAAGTACTGATCAACCTGTTGAACAACGCTGTCAAGTTCACGCCAGAAGGGGGATCTGTAACCCTAGAAGTCAGGCTAGAAGAAACAGGAGAGGATGGGAGCAAAGGAACAGGGGGAGTAAATTTTCCCTTGTCGCCCTCATTTGCCTCATCTTCCCCAAATCTTTGCTTCTATATTAATGACACCGGCATCGGTATTGCTCCTGAAGAAATTGGCAAGCTGTTTCAGCCCTTCATCCAGCTTGATAGCAGCCTCAACCGCCAGTACAGTGGCACTGGTCTGGGTTTGGCGCTAGTACAGCAGATTATTACCTTACATGGAGGAACAGTCTCAGTTAGCAGTGAAGTTGGCCAGGGAAGTTGCTTCACCATCCGTATTCCCTACCGTACTAATTTACGAACAATACAAGCAACTAATTTATTGCCTAGTTATTGCTTACTTGCTGAGAATGCTCAAGTTTTGATTATCGAAGATTCTGTTGTGGCAGCTGACCAAATTACTCGCTACTTCAGCGAAATGGGAATGGAAACCATCACCTATTCCAAAGGTGAAGGAGCCGTAGAAGAAGTGCTGCGCGTTCAGCCTGGTTTAATTATCCTGGATCTGCAACTACCGAATCTATCGGGTTGGGAGGTACTAAATCAACTCAAGACCAACCCAAAAACCAAAAATATTCCAGCGATTATTATTTCAGTCGTGGATGAGCGTAGCAAAGGATTGGCTCAGGGAGCGTTTGAATATCTAGTCAAACCAATTACCCGCGCTCAACTTCAGGTAACTATAGAGAAACTGCAACATTTTACTGGTTCTGAGTCGCCAAATTTAACTGTATTGCCAAAAGCCGCAAAAAAACCACCTTTGATTTTGCTAGCAGAAGATAATCAAACAAATATTGATACCATGTCCGGTTATCTTGAAAGTCGAGGGTATCATCTCATTTTGGCAAACAATGGACAACAAGCTATTGACCTAGTTAAAGTTCAACGCCCCGACTTAATTGTGATGGACATTCAAATGCCCGAAATGGATGGGTTAGAAGCAATGCGCCGCATCCGTGACGATCAGCAATTTGTAGATATTCCGATTATTGCACTAACGGCGTTAGCTATGCCTGGCGATCGCGAAACTTGTTTAGCCGCTGGAGCCAACGAATATCTTACCAAACCCGTCAAACTCAAGCAGCTTGCACTCACCATTCAACAAGTTTTAGCAAGGTAGCAGAAATTTTTAATGAATACTCAACCTTCTATTTTAGTGATCGATGATGAACCCGATAACTTCGATGTTGTTGAAACCTTGTTGGATAATGAAAACTACGAGCTACACTATGCTTCTAGTGGTCAACAAGCTCTGAATCGTCTCAACAGTCTTCAGCCCGATCTGATTTTGCTGGATGTGATGATGCCTGGCCTAGATGGAATGGAAGTATGCCAACGCATCAAAGCTGATCCACAATGGCAGATAGTGCCAATCATTATGGTGACAGCATTAACTGCTAAAGAAGATTTAGCTCGATGTCTAGCAACAGGCGCAGATGACTTCATTAGTAAACCCATCAACGGCGTGGAATTACGAGCCAGGGTTAATTCCATGTTGCGGATTAAGCAGCAGTACGACAGCCTGCAAGTTTTGCTGCAACTGCGAGAAGATATGGCAAACATGATTGTCCACGATCTCCGAAATTCTCTTACCAGTATTGTCCTCGCGGCTGAAATTCTCCGATTTTGCAATTTGTCACCCGAACTACAACGAGGTAAGGTTGATCAAATTTTATTTGCAGGACAACAGCTACAATCATTGATTAATAGTTTGCTGATCATGGCAAAGCTAGAATCTGGAAAAATGCTTCTCAACTACACAGAAGTAGACCTTTATTTACTCTGTATGTCAGCATTAGCAGATTTTGAAGCGATCGCTACCCAAAAGAACCTGCTTTTGATAGGTGAATTACCTGAACCTGGTGGCATTGTGAAAGTAGATGCAACAATCTTTCGTCGAGTTCTAGATAATTTGCTCTCTAATGCTATTAAGTTCTCCCCATCTCACTCTCAAGTTACCCTACGGGGAGAGTATTTGGCAGCAGGTGGTGCGAAAGTGCAAGTCGCGGATGCAGGCCCTGGAATCCCTGAAGACATAAGAAAAATCATATTCGATAAATATGAAGTTGCAAGTCGGATACCAGATGTTTCGCAAATTGGTTTAGGATTGGCTTTCTGCAAAATGGCAGTCGAGGCACATTCCGGTACAATTACTATCGAAGATAATCATCCAAATGGTAGTGTTTTTACTGTATTTACTCAAAAATAAATTATTAACTCCAAAATTGCTGCATCTAGTCAGATTTTCAATAGGTACTCCTTTTAACTATTAATCAAGTATTTTGTGAGATTAATGTATTATTTTAGTACTATGGGAATCCGGTTTGATTTCTGTTCACGCAGCGTGACGTACCTATATTTACTTGCGTGGGCAGGGAACAGGGAATAGGAAAGAGGGGATAGATCCATACTGAACTGAATCTTGTTCAAAAATCAAAGTGGGTTGCTATAGCGATAACTCAACTACGCTATTATGAAATTTAATAACTAATTAGTTATTAAAAAAATATTTTACCGACTATTAAATCCCCCTATGCCAAAAACTAAGCCACACAAGTCCGATCCAGCTGTTCTTGTGGCAGTTGCTGACTACTTCAAGGTTTTATCAGAGGCAAGTCGGCTACAGATTTTAGCCAGTCTAAAATCAGGGCCAATGAATGTGATGGAAATTGCCGAGGTTACTAACTTAGGTCAGGCAAATCTATCTAAGCATCTGAAAGTGTTAACTCAAGCAGGGATTCTATCTCGTCAGCCCAAAGGCACAAGTGCCTATTACGAGATTGCCGAACCAATGATTTTTGAGCTTTGTGAGTTAGCGTGCGATCGCATTAGTGAACGCGTACAACAGCAGGCTGAAAGCTTGAAAGTCCTTCGAAGCAAAACAGCAGTTTTTTAAAAAATACCTGAAGCCTTAATTGGGTAAAAAAATGCCCTCCTAGCTGCTGGTAGTTAGGGGCACAACAATTATGCCCCTACAAATGATTCATATTCCCTTTAATCTTCGTCAAGGGCTGGGAAAGCTTCTTCAATTTGCCACAACTTATCTTTGTTTTCAACAAACCAAATACGAGTTTCGGGAGTTAATTTACTCCAAATGACTTCAACAGGGATGTGAGGAGATGCATATTGGTACTCCTGACCAAGTGACTTGAGATTGTCTGCCACATCGTGGGGAATTCCGAATTGTTCCCAGTCAACTGTTATATGTCTTCCCGAAACTCCGGCTGTAGGGTCGAAAATCAATTGTGCTGATCTGACTAAATCAGCAAAGTGTTTCGGTTTGAGTTTGGTGATCTCTTGAAGTTGGAGTGATTCGTTATGCTCTTGAGACATTATCGCCGCAGTGGTAAAGATTAGTGGTGTTTGAACTTACTGGCAGAGATTTTGATCCCAATATTTTTACTTTAGCGCAGAGCCGCTAACTTGATCTTGATTTAATCAGACACTGAATTTTCAGACCATCTAGAAAGAAACAATGCGATAGCTGTGCCAACGTCAAGGAAGAACGTACTCATAGCTGTATAATTTGCAGCATTTTTTCGTGTCGGGTGGCAATGCAGTGAAATTACTACTGCTTATGTCTCGTTTTTAGGTTATAAAAAAGACGGTTATTTTAAAGTTTTTGAAATTTTTCGCTAGTCTGTAGAGGCTAGATTCTTTACTGAAATAGCAAATAAGAATTATCAAGCTGCACTACGCCAGTAAGTATGGCTGCGCGAACACAAATTAAAGTGGATTCCTTTAAGATACAAAACTATTGCTATATCTATTGCAGTTTAGCTTAGGTAAATGCCAAAATGTAAATACATTTTTCCCAGTCAAACAATAGGATAAAACAATGAGTATGAACGTAAAATTACTAGAATTATCTGGAATTTTAGATGGTATTAGAGGTAATGAACTGCGTCGTGAAGTTAACGATATTCTGCTAACTGGAGCCGATATATTGTTACTTGATATGAAAGAAGTAAAGTTTATCGATAGCTCTGGTTTAGGTGCTTTAGTCTCGGCAATGCAAATGGCGCGAAATGCTAATACTAAACTTTTTGTTTGTTCAATCAGCGATCAAGTCAGAATGTTATTTGAATTGACTAAAATGGATAGAATTTTTCAAACCTTTGCTGACCAAGATGAATTCAATCGCCAAGTATTGGCAACACAGTAAGCTCCTAGACTATCCTAAATTTGAATCTGCACACTTGACTATACTAACCAAAGTTAACTTTTACCAAAGAGAAATCATCATCAAGATTATCTTGATAATTTAAGGTAATAATGTTCGCTAATAGTTGATTTAGAACACAGGGATCTTTTAGACTATGTTTAGTTAGTAAGTCAATGAAAGCATCAATACCCCAAAATTTACCATCTGACTGATTAATTTCATAAACACCATCACTAAAAATGTATAAAATACTGTTCTCTTCGATCTGAAAAATAGCATCTTCAAATTGGACATCAGGTAAAAAGCCAATTGGGAGATCCAAAGAACTTAGCTGTTTAACTTGGATACTTGTTGTAGAGGTATTCGATAAGAGTAAAGCTGGTGGATGTCCGGCGTTGGCGTAAATAAGTTGACGTTTCAGGCGGTGATAAACTCCATACCAAATTGTGAAGTATTTATCACCGTGCTTTGTCATTTGAAAGGCGTGATTGAGCGCTTTTAGGACTTCACTTGGTTGACAAAAGTTGGTGTTTGGTAAAGATTGCGATCGCAAAATATTCAGCACGGATACAGATAGGAGGGCTGAACCCACCCCATGACCTGATACATCCAACAAATAAATTGCCAAATTATCCTCGTCGATCCAATAATGGTCAAAGCAATCACCCCCTAACTGTGCTGAGGGAATAAACAGATTTTCTGTAGTTACCGCTCCTAGGAGCGGTGAGGGTAAGAGCGATCGCACATAATCAGCAGCCTCAGCTAATTCTGCATCCAAAATTTGCTTCTGGGTTTGTAAATCTTGATTTAGTATCTCCAAAACTTCTTTTTGACTTTGTAAATCCTGATTTAACTGGTGTAATCTTAGTCCTGCTCTTACCCGCGCTTTCAATTCATTCATCTCTATTGGTTTAGAGATAAACTCATCTGCTCCAGCGTCAAGTCCTCTAACTCGATCTTCCTCCTCTCCTCGAGCTGCTCCCCTAGCCGTTAATAGAATAAAAAAAGTGGTTGCTAACTCTGGATCTGTTCTAATTCGACGACATACTTCTAGCCCATCTACCTCAGACATCATCCAGTCACAGATAATCAGAGCAGGACGTAGTAATTGTGCTTGTCTAATTCCTTCCTCGCCATTTTTGGCGACACTGGTATCATAACCTTGATTTTGGAGTGTTTTTTTCAGTACTGTTCGCACTATAGGGTCATCATCAATAACCAAAATTTTAAACATAAATTAAAGTTTACTAAGTAGATTGAAGAAGAAGTCATAATGGACTACGCGTAGCTTGCTTCGACCTGGAATTACGCTAACAGGAGCGTCTCCGGTTCCGCTTCGCCTCCGGTCAGAATCAATTTATTTGGGGATACCTTGCGGGCATCTTGCTACATACCCTCGACTCATTGTTCGCGCAGCATCCCGCAGGCTTGACGCTGTGCTATTGGCTCTTTCGGTCAGAATTCATCTGAATTCTGATTCCTGAATTATGTTTCGGTTAAAAGGAAGTAATTGCTCTAATTCAACTTATATGCAATTTAGTTTTAAATGTATAGTGAAAATACTCAAATTAAATAAATTAAATACGAATAGGATCGTCTCAAAATATTTTATTGGTTAAGAAGTGAAAAATAAAATTTATCTAAAAGTCAATACAGACCTTACAGCATCGCCTCAAGTATTATTTTGGTTCGATCAGATGAATTACCCACCTATTCCTGACAAAGAAATTTGGTGGCAATGTCAAACACTGTTGATAGAAGGCTTTACTAACATTGTTGAACATGCACACAAAAACTTACCTATTGAAACTCCTATTGAAATAGAAGCTATACGGGTAAATAAATATATAGAAATTCGTATTTGGTCTCAAGGTGAGCCATTTGACTTAGAGCAGAAATTGCGGCAAATATCTGAATTTGATGAGAATGAGCAAGACCGGGGGCGGGGTTTAAAAATTATGTCTGCCATTGCCGACAAATTGAGTTATGAGCCAACAGCAGACAATCGTTACTGTTTATTTATTAGTAAATATTATTAATCCTCTGATCTAAGCTTTACTAGCTGTTAGCTTAATTATTAGCCATAAGCAAAAACATCCTAAAGGGCTTTCTACAGAGAAACTCAATGTTTTACCAACTTTTCCAACAATCCCTCAATCAATGCAGATAGTTATCGATTTGATTCGGTCGCTGTTAAAGAATTAAAGCTTGAAATTAACGTGATATTTTTATACCAGAACTATCTTGTGATTAAAAACTCTTGGATACATTTAACAAACTCTTCTAACTCTGAGATTAAGTGAGTAGTACCTCGACGTTCTTGATTGTGAGCTAATTTTTCTAACTTTTGTGCTGCTAAATGCATAGTTGTAGCTCCAATATTGGCACTAGCACCTTTAATTTGATGGGTTTGGAGCGCTAGTTGCTCATAGTCACTATCTGCGATCGCTATTTTAATGATCTCTAAACGAGGTTGCATATCTTCAACAAATATTTGCAGTAGTTCTAATTCAAATTCTGGGTTGTTTTCCGAGAGTTGATGCAAGCGTTCCCAATCAATTAGGAGGTCAACTGAACCTATATCTGTTGTAGAAACTTTCTGCTCTAAAACATATATTTCTTTTGCCTGGAATATCACACTTCCCCAACGCTGTAGTGCCGCCGCTAATTTCTCTTTGATTACTGGCTTACTTAGATAATCGTCCATTCCTGCATCTATACACATCTGTTGATCTTCTTTCATCGCATTAGCTGTCATCGCAATTACTACAGGGCGACGATTATTGACAAAGCTGCTTTCTTGCCAACGATGAATTTCTTTTGTAGTTTCTAAACCATCGAGAACAGGCATTTGGCAATCCATCAAAATTAAATCGTAGGGGATTTTTTCTAATAGCTGCAAAACTTCTTTCCCATTACCAGCAACATCTGCGCTATAACCTAGGCTTTGGAGTTGCTTCAAAGCAACTTTCTGATTCACCAGATTATCTTCAGCTAAGAGAATTCTTAATTTGTGGAAGTCACGAGCCAGAAGACGGGAGCTAGGAGAATGCTCGTTGCTGTTATTTTCGTAATCTTTTAGTTTTAACTCTTGACTTCTGACTTCTGTCTCCTCGTTTATCTGCGTTCCTAAGATAATCATGATGGTATCGAGGAGTCGGGATGGCTTAACAGGTTTGACCAAATAAGCCGCAAATCCTATTTTTAGCGCTCGTTGGATTTCATAGCGTTGATTAGTAGAGGTAAGCATAATCAAAGGTAGCCCAGCGATGGCTGAATTTGCTTTAATTTGCTCTCCTAAGGTCATGCCATCTATTTCTGGCATCTGCATATCAATCACAGCAAGGTCATAGAGATTTTTTTGCTTTGCAGCCTCCTCAATAGCTTTGAGGGCAATAGTAGCCGAAGCAGCCTGATCTACTAACATTCCCCAACGCGTAGCTTGATAGTGGATAATTTTGCGATTAGTAGCATTGTCATCCACCACTAACAAGCGCCGATTAGTCAGAAGTTCGCGTTCGCTTTCTGAGGAAACAGGGTGAAGTTGCTGGGCAAGAGTTACTTCAAACCAAAATTTAGATCCTTTGCCCAACCGACTTTCTACGCCAATTTCTCCTCCCATCAAGCTTACCAGTTGCTTGCAGATGGCTAATCCCAAACCTGTGCCGCCATACTTGCGGGTGGTCGAAGCATCTACTTGGGTGAATGGGGTAAAGAGTTTGCATTGGTCTTCAGAGGTAATGCCAAGACCGGTATCTGTGATGGCAAAATAAATGGTGGCTGTAGTAGAGGAAAGCGTTCGCAATTCTGCTCGGACTACTACCTCTCCATTGCTGGTGAACTTGATCGCATTGCTGATCAGGTTCATCAGAATTTGCCGCAAGCGGCCAGCATCGCCTTGGAGTTGGGTGGGAACGTTGGGATAGATTAAGGCTGCAATTTCTAATCCTTTATTATGGGCTGAGGGAGCTAATAATTCCAACACCTCTTCTAGACAGGTAGATAAGTCAAAATCTAGAGTTTCTAGTGCCATTTCCCCAGCCTCAAGTTTGGACAAATCCAAAATTTCGTTGATGAGGCTTAAAAGAGCATCTCCACTAATACGAATAGTTTCGATAAAATCCTGTTGCTCCGAGTTTAGGGGAGTTTCTAACATTAAACCTGTCATCCCCAGCACAGCATTCATTGGAGTCCGAATTTCATGACTCATGTTTGCTAAAAAGGCACTTTTGGTTTTAGAAGCTAATTCAGCTTGATGACGAGCAACTTCAAGTTCTCTTCGCTGTTGAGTTTCTGCATATAACATTTGGGCTTGGGCTAAGGCAATACCTACTTGATCGGCTATTTGTCGTAAAAGATGAGTTTCAAAGCTAGACCACTGGCGGGAACTGCCACACTGATGGACAATCAGCAAACCGCAGAGTTCTTCTTTGACAAGAATGGGTATGACTAAATTGGATTTGACCCCAAATTGTTGCAGTAATTCTATATGCCTTTTTTGAATTTCCACTATATCTAAGTCAGCAAGCTCTAGATTCCGTTTTTGACGATATTGCTGTAGATAGTACTGTTGTGTATATTCCGCTTGAAAATAAGAATCAGTGAGCTTGTTCTCTTTAATTGTCAACCAGCCAGAAACTACTGCCTCAACCACAGTGCTTCCAGAGCCATCTGTCAAAGGTTGATAAATCAAAACTCGATCGCTGTGGAGAATTTTTTGTACCTCCGTAACACTGACTTGGAGAATTTCTTGGATTTTCAAAGACTGACGAATCTTAAGGGTGATTTCAGTAAATAGTTGCGATCGCAAATTTTGGCGTTGGAGTTCTTCTTCTGCCTGCTTGCGCTCAATAAACTGCCCTACTTGCTCACCAATAGAATTCATGACTTTTGCCAAATCTGGGTCAGGTTGCTGGATTTCATGGCTAAAGCAGCTAATGACACCAAGGATGTTTTTACCACTATGAATTGGAAAACCAAAAGCTCCGTGTAGTTCCGCTTGGGCAGCGATTTGAGAGCGAATGAAATCCTTATCTTTAACTACATCAACAATCCAAACAGGTTCAGCACTCACCCAGACACGACCAGGCAGACCAATTCCTGGTGCAAAGCTGATCTGCTGACTAAGGATTTCAAATTCTTGCATTCCTGAAGATATTTTATACCATGAATTCAGTAAAGATAGTAGATTCACTCGCTGATTTACCATCCAAATTTCACTTAGATCCCATTCCAAACTCTCGCAGATTCCTTGCAGGATTTGGGGCATAGCTTCACTGATTGTAGTTGACTCTGCTAAGACGCGCGTTGTAGAGTACTGGGCTTTGAGGTGCTGTTCTGCTCGTTTGCGTAAACGAAGCTCGTCGTAGGCATCGCTAATGTCAATACCTGTAGCAACAATGTATTCAACGCAACCCTCATCATCTTGCAAAATAGCATTAGCCCATGAAATCAGCCGCAGACTGCCATCCTTTGCTACCCAATAATTTTCATATTCTTTGGGCGCTTCACCATTTCGCAACTGTTCAAAAACTGCTTTAACCGATTCTACCTGTTCAGGAATGAGAAACAGGTTCCAGAAATGCCTTCCTCTCACCTCATCAAATGAGTAACCAGTTGTTTGTTCACAAGCTTGATTGAAGCGAACGATTTGCCCTTGTGTATCCAGAACTATTACTAAAGCGCTAGCTGTATCAAGAACTGCTGAAATAAAGTTGCGTTCTTGGTTTAGCGTTTCCTCTGTTAATTTACGTTCTTTTACCTCACGATAAATGAAGTAGTAGACTATGCACAGAGTGATAAAACTTAGGCAAATAGCGATCGCAAGTGTCAAAACTGTGTTGTTTGCACTGGCTTTTGCAGCTTGTGACTGCTGTTGAAGCAACCTTTTATCCTCATTCTCGATCTCATGGATGACCTTGCGGATATCATCCATAATATATTTTCCCTGATTTGTCTGGATTACCTGCAACGCTGCCTCGAATCCCTGATTTTGACGCAGGTATATAGTCTGCTTGAGTATGGCAAATTTTGCAGCTATCAGAGATTCAAGGGCGGCAAACTGCTTTTGTTGGCTAGGTTGATCTGCGATTAAATCCTTCAGTTCTACAATTTTTTGATCGATGTTTGCAACTACTGCTTGATAAGGTTCCAGATAACTTTCTTGTCCAGTCAGGATATAACCGCGTTGTCCAGTCTCAGCATCCTTCATCTCGGACAGTAATTCTTCTAGCTTATTGATTTTATCTTGGGTTTTTTGTACCTGATTACTAGCATCAATCAATATGCGTGTATTTTGATAAGAAATCATGCCAATCAAAACTAAAATTGCCGATGCTAACCCAAACCCTCCGGCTACTGTTTTAAAAAATTGTTTGCGTCCCTTGTGTGCCTGTTTGCGTGTATGAGTGACCAATACCAAACTTGCTAAGTTACGCCGTATTTCTAATTGCTTGATTACCTGGCGACCGATAATTCGCAATGCTTCAACTTGTTCTGGAGAGAGCTTTCTTGGTACACGGTCAATTACACAAAGTGTTCCTAGTGCATATCCTTCAGGGTTAGTTAGCGGTACACCAGCATAAAATCGAATATTTGGGTCAGAAGTGACTAGCGGGTTTGTCGCAAACCTTTCGTCAAGTGTTGCATCAGGCACAACAAAAACTTCCGGTTGCATAATAGCATGGGCGCAGAATGCCAAATCTCGCGGTGTTTCTAGGGCTTCCATTCCAACTTTCGATTTGAACCACTGGCGATCGCTATCAATTAAACTGATTAAGGCAATAGGAGTGCCACAAATATATGAGGCTAAACGGGTAAGATCGTCAAAGGCAGCTTCCGAACGAGTATCGAGGATCTTATACTCCAAGAGAGATTCGATTCGCTGTATTTCGTTATCGGGTAATGGTGCTTTCATTCTTCAGCCTTATCAGTGACTACTAAAATTTGACTCGCAACTGTCCTGTCAAGGAATTACCACCGTAAGCACTTCCCCCGGTTTCTTGATTTCGGACATTACTAAAGCTATAGCCAAGGTCTGCTTCTATATTTGGTGAAACCTTTACCGTACAGCGTGTTTGATAGGTATTGGCGTTATCAAATTCTCCTTTAAGTCGCTGCTGTCCTAAGTTGGCAGCGAGGCGACAGCGTAAGAAATTAGCAATATCTCCTTCCCAAGCCACCTCAGCGTTGTAAACCAGGAAATCTGGTGGGGAAAAATAGCCACTTGTGCGTTCTAAATCGCGATTGAAACTCAAATTGAATAAGTTAGCTGCCAGAGAAAACTGTCCGAACTTGCGTTCTAGCCGACTAAATGACTGCACCTCGGAATTACCATCGTTGTAACTACCTAAACGCAATGATGAAAACAAGCTGGTGTTACCGTCAATTTGCCAGTATAAATCAGGTCCAAATCGCCAAGCAGTAATTTGATTTTCTAAAGTTCGGGCATTGGATTTATAAGGGCCTTGTTCTAAATTACCTGATAGTACTACTACCGATAGCAATCGACCTAATGAGGAAACTTGCGGTGGCGAAATGGGAGTCTCCACCTTAGCATTGAGATTGATAGCTGTAGGTAAACGATTGAAGATATCGACTCCGGCTGCTGTTTGCAGAGTCACTTGACCAATTTTTCCTTGCCATCCAACTTGCAAGGGAAAATTCGTAATTGATTCAACACCGCGTTGTTCAAATAAGTTAAAACCTGTTTTCACAAATATTTTATTGCCATTACTCAATCGAAACTGAACCGTTGGTTCAAAAAAGAAATTGGTTTGACCAAAGTTATCTGTGTCATAGCGATAGTCCGTATGAATGCTTTCCAAAACTGCATCCGGCGTTCTTGGTTCGGTGGAAGTTTTTGGTGGACTAGAATTCTGCGGGGGTTCGGGTAGCGCTGGCCGTAATTGCAAATCAGGATTGAAGTTTTCGGGTGCCGCCATCAAAATAGGTGTTGGCTCAGGATTTACTTTGCTGACTCCCTCAATCAATTCTGAAGGTGATTTCCAGGTCTGATGTGCTTGGGCAGCTTGTAACTTAGCTTCTGATAATGTCCAAATACCTACGCTACAGATTACTCCCAATTGAATCTGTAGGCATCTCCAAATCAACCCAGTGTACGAACTATGTGGAGAAATAAAGAAATAAAGTATAAAATTATCTGCCATAGGTCAATACTATAGTTGTAAATAAAAAACTTGCTGCCAAAGAGTTTTCTGGCTGCTAGCTCATGTATTCAGCTTGGAATTATGATGCCCAAAATATATGCTTGTTAAGACATGGCAAAGAAAAAAGGTATTAATTTTATATACCTGCCCCTTGACTGTCTAATTAGTATTTTTTGCAAGAGCATCTTGCAATTTTTAATTAATAATTTTTAATTGGAGCGTACTCTTAGATCGAAACAAGCTAGCAAGAGCGTCTCGTAGAGAAGCGACTTGACTGCTCAATGACAGCAACGAGAATAAGCCCAGATTGCCCTCAATACTTGGCGGTTAAGGAGAAAAGGGGAAAGAAAAACCTTTAATCCAAACCTAGTAACCTTTTCCCCAAACAAAATTTTAGTTTAAAATCCAAAACTCGAGCAGTATTAGGTTCTATAAATAGCTATGCCCCACTATTAGAAGTATGTTCTGAGAAAAGTTTAAGGGAACAAGGGTAAGGGATGAATTTAAACCCTTACCCTTTTCCTTTAACCGAGAAGTATTGCCTTGAGTCCTATTGGTAATTCAAGATAGTTAGCAGATTTTTGAGATTAGGCGGGATATTCTGGTGAATAGTTACTGTGATTTTGACCCACTACCAACTGTTGTTTTTGAGTCTGCTGTTGCCATTTCAGAGTTTTCAGTATTGTCAACCTCAAGAGATCGGAGTAATTCTCGAATTACGTCTGTTGCTGGTCTTCCTGTCAAAGCACAGTAGTGTTCAAGTTTCTTCATTTCCTCAGCGGTGAGATTTACTGTTAGCCGTTTAACAGCCCATTTTTTATTCATAATCCTCTTTTTTCTTTCAAGTTTTGCTTTTTGTCGAAATCACCAAGCCATTATGATTGTTCCCGTAATGCATAGCCTACACCACGGACTGTATGAATCAAACGCTTTTCATTATTCTCTTCCAATTTGAGTCGCAGATAACGAATATATACTTCAATAATATTAGAATCACCCATGAAATCGTAACCCCAAACTTTCTCTAAAATTTGATCTCTAGTAAACACCTGACGGGGATGTGAGAGGAGATATTCTAATAAGTCAAACTCTTTTGCTGTTAACTCAATGGTTCGTTTTTCCCGAAAAACTTCACGGGTGCGGCGATTTAAGCTTAAATCTTCAAATTGCAGCAAATCTTCGGCTGTTTCTTGCGTGCGGCGCAGATGGGCGCGAATTCTAGCGAGTAATTCCTCAATGCTGAAGGGCTTAACTACATAATCATCGGCTCCCGCATCTAATCCGGCGACGCGATCGCTCACTTCATCTTTTGCTGTCAATAAAATTACTGGTACTGTACTACCTGTTGCTCGCAAACGGCGACAAATTTCTAAACCTGTTAAACCTGGTAACATCCAATCCAGAATCGCTAAATCTGGCGATGAGTCTCGCGCTAGGGTGAGACCGGCAATCCCATCATGAGCTACACTTACTTGGTATCCTTCGCTACTTAGCTCTAATTCGACAAATCGTGCTAGTTTGACTTCATCTTCCACCAAAAGGATATGTGCTGTCATCAGTTTGCTCCTGCTGCCTCCTCTGTCTTCTGTTCTGTTTCTCAGCACTGAGGGATATTTTGAATAATGGGACAAATTGTATCTTCATACTGGTCACCGATATTCTTCCAGCCTGAAAGTAATCCCTTTATTTCAGATCGCAAAGTTAACAACTGATCGATTTGGCGATCAATTTGCAAAAGCTTGTCCTGGAGCTTTTCTTTGATTTCACCACAGGGAGCTTGCCCTTGGTCATAGACCTGAAGAATATTTCCAATCTCCTCTAAGCTCAAACCAAGATTTTGTGCCCTTTTAATGAAGGCTAGACGAGTCAGCACATCCAATGAAAACTGGCGGAAGCCTCCCTCTGTTCGTCTTGATGATTTGATTAAACCTAAACTCTCGTAATAGCGAATTGTCCTGATAGGGATTCCGCTTATATCTGTTACCTGACCAATTAAAAGCAGTTTTATCTCCTGAGTTAACACGGCAGATTTTCCCAAATATTGTAATTATTATTACATATTTATACTAATTTATTAATTCAGATGAGAGTTTAGCCAAATCTTGGTGTCAGTAGTTGAAATTTTTATTTAATTAGAGATATTACTAAGTTTTGATTTTTCAGATATCTATTATGAATAGATATTGGCTGATACCATCTAATAATTAATTAGTATAGCTTTAACATTTTTAATCTAATTTACTCAATATTTTACTCCTCGAATTTTATCTATTTGTTGAGTGACTATTTCTCATGGTACTGAAAGTAACTGTTTTTTTTTAGTTCGCATGTTACTTCTAGATCAACTGCTTCACCTCAAGTGAAACCATAAAAATGAATCTCAACTCGCAGACTTCTAGCTCAACCCGTAAACCTAAAACTTTCAATAATCCAGAACGTTTTATTGAAGGATGGTATTGGGTAATACCCTCTCGAAATCTGCGGGTGGGTGAAGTAAAACCTGTCACGATTTTGGGCAGAGAACTAGTGATTTACCGTGGTAAGGACAGAAGAGTAACTACCTTTGATGCCTACTGTCCCCACATGGGCGCTCATCTTGCTGAAGGCAAAGTTGAGGGTAATGCACTCCGTTGTTTCTTCCATCACTGGAAGTTTGATGCTGAAGGGATGTGTATTGATATCCCATGTTTAGATATGCCGCCTTCCCTAAAGTTACAAAGTTGGCCCACTGCTGAAAAGTACGGCATGATTTGGGTTTGGACTGGAGAAATACCACAACAACCCCTACCTTTTATTCCCGAATTAGAACAAAAAGAGTGTGATATCGCTATCCATTCTCACTTTGTGATGAACTGTCACCCCAATGTGGTGATGATTAATGCGATTGATACTCAACATATCAATACAGTCCACAAACTGCCAATAGAAATTATTTTTGAAAGACAGGAACTGAACGAAAATGCAATTATCTTCAGTAACACTACAAACATTAAAGAGAATTCATCTTTCATTAAACTCATCCGTCTTTTCTACAAAAATGCCATAACTTACAGTATTTGCTATTGGTACGGTAGCATTGGCATTGTGACACTTGGCCCGGATTTCTTCCATGTCCACACAATGTTTGCAGTTCGCCTGCACGAGGGTGGAAAAGCTGAAGGTCAAATCCTACTGATTACTAAGAAACGTAAAGGATTTTTTGGTTGGTTATCCAATCGAGTTGTATTATGGCTGACTAAGATTGCAGGTAAATTCTTTCTCATTGGTGACATCAAGATTGTCCAAACAATTAAGTTTGATTTGAAAACTCCAATCAAAGCAGATCAGTCAATCATACAGTTTATTAACCATGTTGAAAGGCAGCAATCTCTAATGTGGGGGACTTGGCAAGAAGCGCGATCGCGCGATGTAGAGAGCAAGCCTAAGCGTGAGAGATGGCAAGATACAGCGAGTAATGACTAATATCATGCCTACATCAAATGTTGAAGCTTACAAAGCCATAGCTTGACAGAATAATTATTTTATGGTCAATTAAACGGACATGGTATGACAGCTAATAAAAGTTAAAAGTTCAACAAATTACTTTTAACTTTTAATTTATTTTTTACTGGGTTCCTAAATTAATAAAAAGAAGTGGCAAAGCCACTTCCTAATTCCCAGGTAGAACCTAAGTTATGAGTATAACGATTACAAAAATTTGAAATAGTATAAACAAACACTAATTAGCTGAATATCTGTATTTTCCTTGTTTTCTGGGTGAGAAAATCGTCATTTCGATGCGCTAAATAACTGTATATTTACATAAGTCTACCGTAGCAGCCTCAATAGCTACAGCTTTCTTCATCTGCTTAAACTTCTGGCTGCGGATGTCAAATTCTGCTTGAAGTGCGTCTAGTTTTTGTTGCGATCGCGATCAACCAGTATATTTACTATAGCCCTTGCATCTTTGAGCGTGACAGGTAAATCTGCATCTACGCTAATGAGTAAGGCATAACTGTTAGCAAAGCTTTGGTTCGTCATCCGGTGGGTGAAGAATGCGATCGCCTTTTATACTCTATAACTTGTGGAGAAGTGCGAGCGCATACCCTTTGAGCGATCTGATCTATTTTAATCAACGAGGGATACGTTTTAAAGCAGAGTCAGCATTCTGACGAACACCTGAATCTGAATCTTTCAGTGCTTCAGTCAGCACAGGGACAGCAGTCTTTGCTTGTGAACCTAAACTTCCTAAAGCTGAGGCAGCGGTTCGGCGAACATCTACACTAGGGTTTTTCAGGGCAGTTATGAGATTATCAACTGTTGCCCTATGCCAGAGAATTACGTCATTTCCGCTAGCACTGGCTAGTGTTTGAGCATCAGGGCTAAATACTACGGAAGTCACTGGATTTTGCAAATTTAGGGTTTGCAGTTCTTTACCATCAAAGCTCCAGATTTTAATAGTATTATCATTACCGCTTGAGGCGATAGTTTTACCATCCGGGCTAAAATTAGCACTGGTGACTATATTGGTATGCCCAGTGAGGGTTTTGATTTCTTTGCCTGTGCTGGTATCCCACAGTTTCACCGTCTTGTCACCACTGGCAGAAGCTAGCATCTTGCCATCGGGACTGAACCTGATGCCATAAACCGCGTTTGTATGCCCAGTAAGGGTTTTGATTTCTTTGCCAGTGCTGGTATCCCACAGTTTCACCGTCTTGTCACCACTGGCAGAAGCTAGCATCTTGCCATCGGGACTGAACCTGATGCCATAAACCGCGTTTGTATGCCCAGTAAGGGTTTTGATTTCTTTGCCAGTGCTGGTATCCCACAGTCTCACCGTCTTGTCACTACTGGCAGAAGCTAGCATCTTGCCATCGGGACTGAAGCTGATGTCATAAACCGTGTCTGTATGCCCAGTAAGGGTTTTGATTTCTTTGCCAGTGCTGGTATCCCACAGTTTCACCGTCTTGTCAGCACTGGCAGAAGCTAGCATCTTGCCATCGGGACTGAAGCTGATGTCATAAACCGTGTCTGTATGCCCAGTAAGGGTTTTGATTTCTTTGCCAGTGGTGGTATTCCACAGTTTCACCGTCTTGTCAGCACTGGCAGAAGCTAGAATCTTGCCATCTGGGCTGAAGCTGACGCTGTAGACATAACTGCTATGCCCTTTGAGGATAATACCTTGTATCCATACAATATTTTCTTTTGTAACTTTTTGCTCCTGATTCAACAAACTATTCCATACTTGCTGAAACTCTATTGGATTAAGCTTTTGCCAAATAAAGATTCCTGTTCCCACAACAGCCACTGCTAAACTAACCCCAATCAACCAACGATGCCTTTTTGTTTTAAAAGAAACTTTAGGTATAGGTTTGGCTTTAAATTGGTCTGGGATCAACAATTTGACTCCAGTAACCTTAATTTCGTCTTTGGAATCCATAACTTGACTGAGGAGATTTTTTGCCTCACTTACATTACCTCTGGCAAAGCTTTTCATCCCACTAACGTATACTAGCAGAGGTTCATAGCCTACCAAGGGGTCTGCAAGTGTTTGTACTAGCGAAGTAAGGCGTATCCATTCTGACCCATCTTCAATATTCAAGCTTGCCAAGTTAGAAGCAATTTCACGGGCTGCTTCATGAGGTTGAGCATAAGCTAAAGCTGTCCACTTTTGAGCTTGGGCAAAGTCACGAGTGTCAGGATTAGAGCTATTAAGCTGTTCCCGCATATAAGCAACAAGAAAGTTGGAGAGTTCTAAAATTCTTTGCTGACCAAAGCGCGGATTATTCTTCAGTCGGTTCAAAAGTTCATTGCGGATTGCCCAATCTATCTCGTAGAGTTCGTAACCAACTTCATTAGAAAGTTTAGACAGCAGCAGGTCTGCGACAGCAATCCAGGGAATATTCAGTAGATTACTGTTAACATCTTGCTGGAAATTAGCCCACAAGCGATATAGCAAATCAGGAGTTAATGCTAATGGGAAAGCAGCATGGCAAGCTAAATAAAAATGTGGTTCGCCAAAGCGTTTACTAAATGACTCAATGCGCCGTTTTGCAATTTTACATTTAGCTTCATTTGAGGATGCTGTGCGAGTCATTTTACACCTTCTAAAGGTTCTGCAAACTGTTGATGACGACCTCGCAGAGCATTAATGGCACTATCTAAACCCTCGCGGGTTGCCTCAAACATAGGAACTGAGCCGGCAATTTCTCCAGCAGTTGTACCCAACCAACGCTTTTTTGGTATAGGATTTAACCATGCAACATAACGAACGTGTTGTTTTAACTGTTTGAGAAATGCCTCTGTGAACTCTATCCTCTCTGAATTCAGACCACCACGGGCAGCGCCAGCATCACTGAATATGAGTGCTACTACTCTATTTTGACGCAGGCGAGCGAAAACATTCTCAATTGGCTCTGCTTTTTGATGCAGTGGATCGTGGTAGAGATACCCAACTGGACAATTATGAAAATAGTAGATGCCAGCTGCACCTAATTGTCCACCCCGCGAGGCAGTGTGACCCAAACGAACTGACAGAGAATGAAAAGGAACCATTGATCCGTCTTGGTCGATCAGCAACAGCAGTTCTGTCCGATTTACCCTGGCTGGTGACAATACAGGCTCCAGCATCATTCCGTAACATCCAATCTGCTTAACTGTTGCTTCGATATCCAATTCTGTAGCAATTCC
Organism: Nostoc sp. FACHB-133; assembly: GCF_014698055.1. Taxonomy (NCBI): domain Bacteria; kingdom Bacillati; phylum Cyanobacteriota; class Cyanophyceae; order Nostocales; family Nostocaceae; genus Nostoc; species Nostoc sp. FACHB-133. The sequence goes on along the minus strand of NZ_JACJSH010000029.1, from coordinate 66,155 downwards.
CTCTTTAGTCAAAAGGCGCAGATGTCGCCACATCTGCTTCATTTGCCTTTGAGTTACGGGCAAATAGTCCGTAGAGAAGAGAAAGCGATCGCCCAATACCTCCGCTCCACTAGTCACCTGATGTATCGCTTGGGCAACTTGTACTTCATCTCCAATATTAGGAAGCGATTCTGAAGCTAAAGTAGCAGTAGGTATGGGTTTAGATGGTTCTGTCTGTAAGTGATTATTTTGAACGCGACGCTTCATCAACAACCTTAGCAACCACAAACACCCTGAAGTTACTGCCAAAATTAGCAAGAAAATCAACCAAGCTGACCAATTTATTTGACTTTTCTTTTGAGTAATTTGTGCAGTTGGGGTCGGCGCAACTGGTTGCTGCACTGGTAAGGGTGAGTAAGTAGGCACTGCCACTGATGTTGGCAAAGATACCGTAGGGGAAGGTACACTCACTTGATTTTTTGGGCGTGTAACCCATAGCGCTAACCCTACACCTAAAACCAACACTCCTATTAAAGTTGCAAACCTAACAAGTTGAATAGCTTGACTTTGGTTTACATCTGAAGCTTGAGTTGGAGGAACAGTCTCACTACCAATTAACTGTTCAAAGTGATAATCAAATATATGTTTTTCTTCAACTGATTTAACCCAAAGTATTCGACACAATCGAGCTAAAGCGGCTCTATCTGGAAGACCATAACCAGCTTGCAAAGCCTGCAACATAGACTGGTAATCATCCACACCCAGAGGTAATCCTGCCTGCCGCAGTCGAGTAAACAATTCTAGTAGGGGTAAATCATCCATTATTTTTCAACTTTAGATAACGGATGTGATCTTCCCAACTCTTTAACAACACACCAGGGTAAGGCAACTTACCATTGAGTTTTGCCAAAGCCTCATCTTCTGGGTAGCGACGCAAAGCCTTGAACCAGTCAATCAACTCACTAGTGCTGATTTTCTTGCTTGCTCCACCTTGGTTTTTTTTCATTTCTTCCCGCAGTTCCCAAAAACGCTCTACAGCTTGGTTTATCAAAACCTCTGATGCTTTCGGAAACAAAGCATTCATAATATGGATAAGTCTTTCACGGCTAGGAAATTCCACATAATGGAATAAGCATCGACGTAAGAAAGCATCTGGCAAATCTTTTTCATCATTACTAGTAATTAAAACAATGGGTGCTGCCTTGGCTTCAATTTCCTGCCCAGTTTCCTCAACAATAAATCGTTTTTGATCTAGTTCCAGCAGCAAGTCGTTGGGAAAGTCAATGTCAGCTTTATCAATTTCATCAATCAGCACCACTGTAGGTTGCTTGCTCTGAAATGCCCGTCCCAAAGGCCCCCAACGGACATAAGTAGTCGGGTTATCAAGTCGCTGAATCTGTTCTGCTGTCAGGCGATCAGAAGCAGCTAGTTGGGCATCTCGCAACCGTCCTACAGCATCGTAAGTATACAAGCCATCCCGCGCTCGACTGGTGGATTTGACATACCAGGCTTCTAAATTTAAACCCAGTTCGTAAGTGACAGCACTTGCCAGTAAAGTCTTCCCACACCCTGGTTCGCCTTTTAGCAGTAACGGTCGTTCTAAGTAAATCGCCAAGTTTACCGCTTCTACCAGTTCAGAATTAGGCAGATAGGGAGATAATAGCTGTCCGTTCGCCCCCCTTTCTCCTAAGTGGGGCTGCACTTTACCTGTATATTCCAAGAATTGTCTACTTAGAACTTCAACCATTTTTCCTCTTCGTCATACCAATTACAGCCAGACAGTTGACAAATTTCGCCCAAAGTTGGTTCTGGAATGCCATTATCACTGTTTTTCAATATTGTTTGTACTGTTTCATCTAACCGATCTATCAGTTGAGTGGGCAATTCGTCCTCTGAAAACTCTAGCCAGTTAGTCAGTTCATCGTTAGAAAATTGATTAATTTCAGGTAGTTTTACAAGGTGATCTGGCTTCCAATTAGGATCGAGCCGTTCTACAAAAGGAATATTCCAACTACCTACGCAGCCATCATAATCTACTAGGAACATTAATAATTTGAATTGACTCGCTTGCGGGCTAGCCGTTTTAACTTTAGTAGCTAATAGTAACCAGAAATCTCGGATCAGATCGTGTAAAAGAGTTTCTGAAAGACAATCGACATCGTATAAAATTAACAGGACATTTTGAGTTAGCCACCATTGATAAACTCGTTCAGCAATTTCAGGAATTGAGCTTTGCCTACCCAGACCAACTCTTCCACTAAGTTCACGCCACAAAGCAGCACTGTCGCTTCTGCGAGCAATGCGACTAAGTTCAATTCGCACAACTTTTCCCGTCATAATATTGGGGACATTTTGCCGCACTAACCGATTTAACAACCAGCGTTGACCATAGTAAAGTGAACCGTGGATTAGAAAGGCTGCTACTGAATTAGTCTCAATAAATCTCCGAAATGCTCGCGTCTGCTCTCGATAGCCCAATTTCAGCAAAGCACGATACACTCTTTCACTAGATAAAGTTTGTTCGAGATCATCAAGTTGCTGATCCAATTCCCTTAGTTCAGCTTCAGTTTGTTCAATTTGTTTTTCTAATTGGAAGCGAATGAGAGTATCTGCTGCGATCGCATAGTCGTGACGCAACCTTTTTAACTTCTGGGCTAGCAGTTCAGACTGTTCTTTTAATCCATCGATTTCATATTGTAGATGCTGCTCGGAAGACATGCAGGTACTTTTTGAGTTAATAATCTTTACTCAATACGATTAGCCAGATTATCGATCTAGCAATCTGGTTTACTGTATTTGGTTTCAATAGCTGAAACATCATTGCGACACGAGATGTCACTTATGTAATTTATTATGTCAGTAATTTACAAGTTCCAGACTTAGTATAAGAATGTCGTCTCCATAGTCCCTCTACGTCCTAGCAAGCAAACTGATGTTTAGCATACCACTACTGACTCGGATTCAGTACAACAATAATTTCTGCTAGCCTGATTCCCAAAGGTTTCCAGTGGCGATTGCTGGAGGAAAAAGTACTATCCCCAGAAACAGCTTGGTAGTCATTGGCAAACTTTTCGTAAGCATTGGGAGCAGCGTCTACTCGTAAAATCAGTTTGCCTTGATAACGGGATAATTTACTACTATCCAACAAAATCGTACCGCCGTAATCCCACGCCAATCCATAAAGTTTAAAATTACCTAATTTCTTGCGTAACTCGCTCAATGGGGTTCCAACACCGATACCTTCGCGGGTTTTCCAAGCTGAACCCAGGTTACGCACATCTAGAGGTTTAGTACGAGTATTATCACTCCAAACTACTAAGAGCGATCGCTCCTGATTTAGGTTTACCTGAGTAGCAGCAAAACTCCCTATTCCTTCAGCACCGGAAATGGTTTTATCAACGAGATGGGATGCACCAAACAGCTTAACTAAATCTTGCTTGGTGGTTGTGCGTGTTATTGGCCCCACTCGTTCGCCAGGAACAATCAAGGTGTTTGTTAATAATTGCGATTTAGCAACAGTAATTGGATGATTGATTTTCTGGGGTAGTGCAAAGGCTGGATTTGCTGAATAGTTTAGTAATAAAGCTAAAGTAGCTTTAGCAATGCCTTTGATTGATGAATTCATAGGTTCTATTCTTGGGTAGTAAAATATGAGTCAAACGTACTCATAGTTTAACTACTACAATTTACCAACTACAGATTCCTGATTTTCCAAAAATTTTATTTCATCGCTCTAGTTGCATTTAAAATTGCCAGCAATGCTACTCCAACATCAGCAAAGACAGCTTCCCACATTGTCGCTATACCTAAAATACCCAATCCAATAAACACAGCTTTAATTGCTAAAGCAAAGCCAATATTTTGCCAAACAATTTTGCGAGTTCTTCTGGCGATTTGTATTGCTTCTGCTACCTTTGACGGCGCATCTGTCATGATGACAATATCAGCAGTTTCGATGGCTGCATCTGAACCTAAGCCACCCATTGCCATCCCAACATCAGCTCTAGCAATCACTGGCGCATCATTAATACCATCCCCAACAAAGGCAACTTTACCATGCTTGCCGGCGGTGCTGAGTAATTTCTCAATGGCATTAACTTTTTCTTCTGGTAATAAGTCTGCTTCGTAAGTATCTATGCCTAGCTGTTCAGCAATTCGGGAAGCGATCGCTTGATTATCTCCAGTCAACATTACTGTTCTTTCTACACCCATTCGCTTGAGTGCTTGAATAGCGTGTCTCGCATCTTCTTTCAGTTCATCAGCAATGACAATATACCCAACGTAAATATTATCCACTGCTAAATTAACAACTGTTCCCTCTAGCTGGCAATTATCATGAGCAATATTCTCTCTGTGGAGTAGGCGATCGCTTCCCGCTATCACTACCCTATTTTCAACCTTGGCTCTAATTCCATAGCCTGCAATCTCTTCATAATCTCTCACCTCAAATTCATCAATCTTTCCCCCATAAGCCTTAAGGATAGATTGAGCGATAGGATGATTTGAGTGCGATTCTACTTTGGCTGCTAATTGCAGCAATTCTCTTTCATTGTAGCCATTTAATGCTACTATTTTTACTACTTTAAATACGCCTTTAGTTAACGTTCCAGTTTTATCAAATACAACTGTATTGACTGAATTTAGAGTATCTAAAAAAGTAGAACCTTTAACCAAAATACCCCGTCTAGCTGCACCTCCCACTCCTCCAAAGTAACCTAACGGAATACTGATAACGAGTCCACAGGGACAGGAAATAACTAGCAAAATTAAGGCACGATAAATCCATTCTGAAGAACTCGCACCAGAAATGAATAAAGGAGGTAATATTGCAACTGCTAGAGATATAAAAACTACTATTGGCGTATAATATCGGGCAAATTTAGTAATGAATTTTTCTGTCTCTGCTTTTTTGCTTTTGGCATTTTGCACCAAGTCTAAAATCTTGGCAATAGCAGAGTCATCAAATAGTTTAGTGACTCTAATGCTGAGAACACCCATTTTATTTATCATCCCAGCCAAAACTATTTCACCCAGCCTCACTGTTCGCGGTACAGATTCTCCAGTTAATGCAGATGTATCAACTTGCGAATTTCCATCTATAATCTCACCATCCAAGGGAATCTTTTCCCCCGGTTTGACGACGATAATATCTCCAATATTTACTGTTTCTGGGCGGACTTTTTTTAGTTCCCCCTCTATTTGGATATTTGCATAGTCTGGGCGGACTTCCAATAAGGCTTTGATGGAACTACGGGAACGACTAACAGCAAGATCCTGGAACAATTCGCCAATTTTATAAAATAGCATGACTCCAACAGCTTCGGGCAATTTATGAATTGCGATCGCCCCTAGTGTCGCTACTGTCATTAAAAAAGTTTCATCAAATAATCTACCTTTAAGTATATTGCGTCCAGCCGTTTTTAAAACACTCCATCCACTCAATAAATAGGCAGGAATGAAAAGCAGATATTCACCTATTGAGTAGAATGTATTGTGTAATTGATTTTCAAAAATTACACCAGGCACATATAAACTTAAAATTGCTACCAAAGGCAATACCTCATTTTTTAGATTGAATTCTCCACCATGATCGTGATTGTGGTCATGGTTATGATTCTCATCATGAGTGTGATTATGATCATGGTTATGATTCTCATCATGAGTGTGTTCACCGTTGCAACAACTTGAAGATTCTGAATGTAGTTTTTGCTTCATGTTTTTATTGAGGCTAGTAAATTACTTGGTATATGAGCCTTTTTCCAAATGTAATAAAAAAAAGAGATTTTTACAAGTTGAACATTTAAGAATGAGAATCTATATCAGATTTGTTACTAAATACTTATGCTATTTTTTAGTTCAGATTAAGATTTACAATTCTGTAAAGATAGCTATATTAGTTATCAATTCTTTAGAAGAATCTAAGATATAATTTTTGTTCGTGGTGAGCAATTCATAGCTTTGTATAAGATTTTAAAGGTCTTGATCCATAAACTTCAAGCCTGTTTGACTGCTTAATTCTGGTATGACAACTACTTTGCTATCAAACTTGGTAGATATGGAACTTTCTTAGATGACAAGTGTCAAGCTAGCTATTCTTAGGGGAAACCCACTTGAAGTTTGAAAGTGAATCGAATACCCTAAGCTAGTAGACAATTTTCTCAAAAAAATCTATGAACAAAAAAATTCTTCTGAATTTGCTTTCCACTTCCTCAATCTTTGTGTCCATGATGTCTACGCTGGTGGCATTTCATCCTGCCCATGCTAGTGGTGGTAGTATTACACAGCGATTGATGCACACAGAAGATGGTCGTACTTGTATCACTAACCCACATGGTGGAAAAGATTTTGTGTGCATTCGAGATTCAGAGAGAAAGAAACCGTACACCTCATCTGCACGTTCCTCAACTATTGTCACATCAGTATCAGATCAGAATGTTGCTATGTTGAACTTTACTGAAGAGGAAAGTGATGCGGCAATCAGGGTATTTGGATGCGACTGTCCATTATGTATAAATTCTTTGCGTCAGTTGCAGGGTACTGGAAACTTGGTGTACTAAGGTTGAATAGCGCTTATAGCGACTACAACTTCTGTTAAACACATGTGATTAATTACGTATAGAAGATATACGAAACCAAAAAAGCATTTTTAACTACGTACCACTACTATTAAATTTAAATTCATTCTTGGGACAGTTCTTAGGGGCAATTCATGAATTGCCCCTGAAATGTAAATGTCTAGTTTTGCGTAGTCCTGAAAGAAAAAGACGCACAGAACTCTGTAGCTAAGAGTGTCCTGATTTATTCCACCACCTCATTCACAGGGAATCTATCAATCAACTGCATCGCTCGATAAGCATTACGCAAGAAAGAGTCTGGCAGATGGGGAACGTGGGGTATTTGTGATAATAAATCCAACGTCCGGCGGAGAATTCTTACCACATCGCCTTCATCCAAGGTGGTGTTTTCGCAGAGTTCTGTCCACTCCATTCCGAGCGCCCATTGTTCTACTATGGCAATTAACTCAAACTCCAACCATATAGGTAGCGCTACGTTATACCGCCGTTGTAGTTGGAACATTTGGCGACGAATTCCCCGCAATTTCGCTAAGGCTTCTGCTACTTCATTACTAAGCTCAAAGTTAACCTTGCTATCTGGACGGGGTGTTTCCATCACTAAACCGGCGGCGGCGGCGGCTAAATGGTGGGGATCTAAGTTGTCCAATTCACCACTAGCGAATACCAAACCCAACCACAATTCATTCTCACCCCGAATGGCGGCAGCAATTCGCCCTAATTGTGTGGGCACTAAGTTATCTAAAGCGCCAAAGTGTTGCAGAATTAAGATTAAATTGAGAAATTCTTCCCAATGACGTTGTGACTGTTGCTCTACTTGCCCTTGCAACTGTTCGAGTTCGGCTTCTAGTTCGACATATTTGGCGCGACGCTTGAAAAGCGTGGCAGCATTGCCTGATTGATGTAAGGGATGAGCTTCTAATTGCTCTTGGACGGCGGCAGTACGACTGATTTGTTCTGCTACTTCTGGTGCCAGATGCAAAGATTCTACCGGATTGGGAATACGTACAGCGATCGCAAAGCTTTCTTCGTTACCACGGCGTGACTGTCCGGGTTTCAAGGGCATCTCTGGCGGTGGTAGTAAATCCGGTGACACTTCAATGCGTGGTAATTCGGCATATAAATCGACTACATCCCCTGTGGTTGCAACATACCAGCGATTATCATGCCCCAAGCATACCAAGTAGGGAGCTTGACCAGAACCAGGCGATTTTCCCACTAACACTGCGGTTACGGGTGAAGACACTGTGATGTTTTTGCCTTTGAGACTCAACAGAGTTCCTGACACTGCAAAGTCTAACATCATCCCTAATTCTTCTTTTCTATCTTCCTGTGCTTGCTCTTGCAGGGTTTTTAATATTTGGCGTTCTACTTTCAAACGTTGCCGCAATTTTTCATAAATAGCCAGTTCATTTTCATCAACGGCGGCGATTTGCTCATGTAGTTGAGCTAATTGTTTTTCCAGTTCGGCAATCTCATCGTATTCTGGTCTTAAATGCAATGTCGCCATGTACTGCCCAAAACTGCGCTCTATCAGTTCCCTGGTTTGCTCTAGGGTGTGGGTTTGCAGCAAGTTGAGTACCATGCCATAACTGGGCGTAAACTGGCTTACCAAGGGGTCTGGCTTGGATGTCCCCAAATATGCCGCTTCTTTGGCTCCTTCAAAGGGAGTTTGGACTGTCACCACATGACCTTGTTTATCCATCCCCCGACGGCCTGCCCGTCCCGCCATTTGCAGGAATTCCGAAGCATTTAACAGGCGGTGTCCAGTGTCAGTCCGCTTGGAAAGGGTAGAAATTACCGTTGTCCGAGCGGGCATATTAATTCCCGCAGCCAGTGTTTCCGTGGCGAATACTACTTTAATCAGCCCTTGCTGAAATAGTTCTTCTACCAGTGCTTTCCAAGCAGGCAAAATTCCGGCGTGGTGGGCAGCAATTCCTCGGTATAGGGGTGCAATTTGTCCAGAACGCCCAGCTTCGGGATTGCGGGCTAAAAAGTCATCAATCTGTTGCCGTAAAATCTGGGATTCTTCATTATTTACCAGCCATAAATCACCCACTTCCGCCACCGCTTTATCACATCCCCGGCGACTGAAGATAAAGTAAATTGCTGGTAGCATATCTCGTTGCTCTAACTGGCTCAAAGTATAAATTATGCCAGGAGCTTCCGGTCTACCACTTCTTCCCCTGTCCCTTTCTCCCCCTCTCCCCTTCTTCTTCTGAAGAAGGCGGGGGTTAATTTTGGTTTTGCTATCATTCAACAGAGGAAATAACCCTTTGGGATTGCAAAAGTGAAATTCTAAGGGAACTGGGCGAAAATCGGAGTAAATCAGGTCTGTTGGGCCGTGAACGCGATTTAACCAATCGGTGAGTTGATCGCTGTTGGCAACCGTTGCTGAGAGGGCTGCTAGTTGCACTTCCCGGGGACAATAGATGATGGATTCTTCCCAAACTGTACCGCGCTGGCGATCATTCATGTAGTGGCACTCATCAAGTATCACTGCTTCCACGTCTACTAATGAGATGCCGACTTGCCCGATGGGCGTGCCATAGAGCATATTTCGGAAAATTTCTGTGGTCATCACCAAAATCGGTGCATCCCTGTGAATGGAGGCATCTCCAGTTAACAGCCCGACTTGATCAAACCCGAATTTTTCTCGAAAGTCACGTAATTTTTGATTCGACAGCGCCTTTAGGGGAGTAGTATAAAATACACGTTTTCCTCGCGACAGGGCGCGATAAATGGCGTATTCCCCAACTAATGTTTTGCCCGAACCTGTGGGCGCACACACGACTACGGAGCGTCCAGCGTTTAGGGACGCGATCGCTTCTTTTTGAAACTGATCCAGATCAAAGGGAAATATAGACCCTAAGTCAAGTTCTGGAGACGGCGCAGGATAATTCACTCAATCACATTTGCAACCAGATTGTTTACTATACTAACGAGTCTTTTGTCAACTTCGTTAGGGGGAAGTGGGAATTGGGGATTGGGCATAAGAAAGACTTATTCAAATTCTCACTCAAGTTACCTTGTCCCCCTGCTCCCTAGCTTCTTCCCATTCCCCATTCCCCATTCCCCATTCCCCATTCCCCATTCCCCATTTTTTATTTTCCCAGTTCTTGCGATCGCTCTGTGGCAGCTTTCACTGCTTCAATTAAAGCTGAACGAAATCCTGCCTGTTCTAGCTTGGCAATTCCCGCAATGGTTGTACCACCGGGACTGGTAACGCGATCTTTAAGTTCTGCTGGGTGCATTTTGGTTTCATACAACAGTTTCGCTGTTCCCAGTACGGTTTGCAATGCTAATTGATTGGCAATTGCTCTAGGTAAACCTACGGATACTCCGCCATCAGCAAGTGATTCTACTAGCAGCGCCACGTAAGCGGGGCCGCTACCAGATAGCCCTGTAACTGCATCCATCAGCCCTTCTGAGACTTCCACAACTTCGCCCACAGCAGAAAAAACTTGTTGTGCTATTTGGTGATGCTTGGTATTGGTATATGCACCTAAACAAATGGCGGTAATTCCTGCTCCCACAGTGGCTGGGGTGTTGGGCATTGCTCTGATAACTGGCAATTGCACAAATGCAGCTTCTAGCTGACTTAAGGGCACACCCGCCAATATGGAAATTATTAGGGGTGATTGTTCTCTATTAATAATATCAATATCTGCTAATTCTTGAGCGATCGCGCTGAACACCTGCGGTTTCACTGCCAAAAATACAACTTCTTTAGCTTGGGTGAAAACCTCACTATTATCTGTCGTCACAGCAACACCGTATTGCTGTTGCAAAAAATCTAGGCGTGAAGGTAGCGGTTCGCTAACTATGACTTCTGATGATTGATAAATTCCACGCGCGATAAGGCGGGATAAGAGCGCTTCTCCCATTACCCCACCACCAATTAAACCAAATTTTATAGTCATTGATCGTTAGTCATTTGTCATTAGTCCTCTGTCGTTTGTCATTTGTCACTACGATCAAAACCCGAGATAAATGACAAAGGACAAAGGACTAACAACTAATTTAACTCTATTGTGCCATCCGGTTAGTTTCGTTGCCCCAGGTTTGATTTGGAGAACCTGTAGGCCGAGAAGGACGTGCTGGCGGTTGTGGTACTTCATGAAGAACGCCACCTTGGGTGCTAACTTGGACACAGCTTGGTGTAAACAAGAAGATGCTCTCACCGATGCGCTCTTGATGTCCATCTAGTGCGTAAGTACCACCTGCAACAAAATCTACTGCTCGTTGAGCTTGGTCTGGGTCCATGATTGTCAGATTTAATACCACTGACTTCCGTTCTCGCAACGCTTGAATTGCCTGGGGCATTTCTTCAAAGGTGCGTGGTTCGAGGACTAAAACTTCCGAAATTCCGTTAATTGCTCCTGGCATACCAATCACATTCCCCATTGGCTTTGAACCTGCTGCGATATCATCTCCCATTGTAGGCACTGGTTCCCGCCAGCGTCGATTCTGAGCGGTTGCGCTCTCTTGTGGGGCTGGGGGTTGGGGATTTTCTTGCTGATACAGATTTTGGTAATTATTATCTGTTTCTGGTTCTTCTTCGTAATATTCGTATTCCACTTGCTCATTTAGACCTACAAAGTCTCTGAGTTTAGAAAAGATGTTGTTCATTGTCTGTGTACTCTCCTGGTGCGAATAGCCTATATTGACTTGGCTTAGGATTTATTGAGATAGAAGCGATGCCTACGGCCGCAAACTACGCTACATCGGTGGATACTTCAGCAAGTATATTGCTATTTGTAGCCCATACTACGGGTTTTGGCGATGAACCGACACTTATTGGAAAGGTCTGTGCATCGCCTAAACATAATAATGAGTCAAGATTATATCCTAAGGTTTGTCCGAAGGAAAGTTCTTTATACCCCATTTTCCCTTGGCGATTGCTCTTGTCAATACTATATCCTTTGTTTCTAATTGCACCAGTCCCTTACAAAATTCTTGTCATCAAATCCTGATCTCTATTAATACTGACCTGGAAACCTGACGTTCAAGGGCTAAGAGCGATCGCCAAACAATATTGTTACTAATCACACCCTCATTGCTCCTGTTTGTACTTGATACTCAACCGGAAGAGGGATGTGTAATATGCTTAAGAGCGATCGCCAAACAATATTGTTCCTAATCGTACCATCGTTGCGCCTGCTTGCACTGCTAGCTCGTAGTCGCCTGACATACCCATAGATAGTTGCTGCATTTTAATGTGCGACCAGTTTTGCTCCTGGATTTTCTTTGCTAGCTCACGATTGAGATTAAACACATTCAAAATTTCCGGATCGCTTAATCCTGAAGGTGGAATTGTCATCAAACCTTGAATTTGTAAATTTTTGTATTGATCGAGTATGGGTAAATCAGCCAAAAGTTCTGACACACTCCAACCAGACTTGTTGGGATCGGGGAGAATTTTGACTTGCAGGCAAACCTTGGGACTCACTCCTAGCTGTTGGGCTAATTGATCTAAGCGCTGTGCCAGCTTCAAATTGTCCACGGAGTGAATCCAAGAAAATTGTTCGATGGCTTTTTTGGCTTTATTGCTTTGCAAATGTCCAATAAAGTGCCAGGTAATATCCGGTAAGTCTTGCAACTCGGCTTGTTTGCTGGCGGCTTCTTGGATGCGACTCTCTGCAAAATCACGAATCCCTGCGGAGTATGCAGATCGAATGGCCTGGGCAGAAACTTGTTTGCTAACAGCAATCAATTTGACTGAAGTTGGTAGGGAGGAACGAATGGAAACAATACGTTCGGAAATCGAACTGTTCATTGGAAGGTGCGTTGGAAAACACTTTGAAGTTGATCGTACTCCTGAGAATGTCCACTGCGCCGCAGAGTACGTAAGCGATTTTCCAACATCATTCTAGCCTCAGTTCGTCCTATTGGCTGGAATTTGACACCTTTAACGTCATTTGCGACCAAAAAAAACAGGCGCTGGGCATAAAGTGTGGTGAACAAATCCTGGGTCTCATCAACCATACAGATTTTGTAGAGTAAACCCCAAGTTGGATGGTTTATGTAAGTTTCTGCGTTTTCTGGATTCATTTAAGAGTCAAGGTGTAGTCAAGGTGGGAGTATATATATCTTTTCGCAGTGAATTACAAACATTCAGACGATAATACCAACATTCGTCAGAATATTTGCTTAAAATGCAAAACTGCGGTTACGAAGACCTTGATCTAGTTTCTAATTGGCAGATGAAGCTAGTGGTAGTGAAGCGAAATGGTACAACAGAAGCCGCAAAGCGTGGATTCAGAGAGTAGAGGCTGGTTGAGAAACATCACCATCTGCTTTGGTGACTTCAATTTACCAATCTGTCGGAACAAGGTACAAGATAGTCCTGATCCTCTGGTTAAAAGTTCGACGTAGCAAGGGAAAACACCCTTTGAAGCTCCCAACGGCAACAGCGAACTTTTCAACTTCTTTCCATACTGCCACAACTATTGCTAAATGGCACAAAATAGCTAACTTAAGTGGGGATTGGGAATTGGGGAATGGGGAATGGGGAATGGGGACTAGAAAAAAACTATTCCCAATTCAGCATTGTCAATTGTGCCTGGGCTTTGTGCAGAGATTCATACCATTCTTTTGCGACACTTCTCGCAGCCACTTGCACACTGGGCGGCTAGCCAAAAACTTGTTGCACGCAATCTAAAACAGGAAAACAATCTGATTCAAACTAAAAAGCTACGTAAAATGGTATGGGATCAATTTTTTGGTGGGATAACTGTTCAATTTCCCATACCACATTGTAGTCTAGACAACCGAATCAAGCGCATGTGAAGGGGAGATGGGAAAGCGCGAAAAGAAAATACTACCTTTTACCATTTTCTCGGTACAAAATTAGACCTGAGTTCCTATAGCTAGCCGTATTCCCCAGAATACAATTAAAGTTGCAATAGCAAGCCAGTCACGCCCTTTGAATCGTAAGTCGTGCCACTGCACTCGATGCTCGTTGGGACTGGTAAAACCCCGCACCATCATTGCATTCGCCATTTGATCGGCTCGTAAAAGCAGATTTTCTAACAATCTCTCTGCGACTGTCATCCAAACTTTGAAGCCTCCTTTCAATCCCAGCTTTTTCCAGTTAATTGCCCTTGTCATCACAGAGCGAAATAAGTTTTGCACTTCTTCTAAAACTAGAGGAATAAAGCGCAAGGACAAGGTTAAAGTTAAAGCAATTTCTGTGACAGGCAACTTGAAGCGTCGTAGGGGTTGCATTAAGCTTTCTATGCCAGATGTGATTTCTTCTGGTGCGGTTGTTAGCAGATAGAGGTTGGTGCTGTAAATTACGGTAAATATAATTGTACTCAGCCGTACTGCCAAATCCAAGGAGCGGCGAGTTACTTTGATTGGGCCTTTCTGCAATAGCACATAGTTGTATTTTTTGTTATTACTTGCTTGCTCTGGAACAATATTCTTGGAGAATGCTTGCTGGGTTAATATTTGTTCATTAGCTGGCAGGCGTGGCTGATAATCTACACCCATTCCATCAGGACTGATGGCTCCGATCGCTAAGACAAAAAACGATAGCATTAATAGCCAGCCCATTTGTTGCTGCCATACTCGCCGGGGAATCCTAGCAATCAAGGTGGCAATAATCAACAGTACTACCAGCAGCACCCGCCAAAAGTTGTTAGCCAAAACATAGCTTGTTAAAAAGCTCATCAACCAGGCGAACTTGACTCGCGGATCGATTTTATGCAGCCAAGTTTGGGGTTGTTCTAAATAAAGTCCAAGTGGCAGCGATCGCAATAAATCCATTTTAGAGTTAAGAGTTAAAAGTAAGGAGTTAGGAGTAAGGAGTTATGAGTTTTGACTTAAACTCATAACTTTCTACCTTCTGCCGCTATCAAACTCTAGTCGATAGGGTTCTATAGTTAGCAAGCAATTTTGACTTTAACTCATAACTCTTGTACAGACGCGATTCATCGCGTCTCCTAACTTAATTTGACGCGAGTTGCTCTATTAACATTACCAATTTCGGCATCACGGACTTTTTTACTGCGCCACAGTAAAATAATTGGCGTGCCTTTAAATCCTAGCTGTTGACGGAATTGACGTTCAATGTACCGCCGATAGTTGTCATTGAAGCGTTTGGAATCATTGACAAATAGTGCGATCGTTGGTGGCTGGCTACTTACTTGTGTACCATAATAAATCTTGCCCTGACGACCACCACGGGATGCTGGCGGTGAATGCCAGCTAACGGCATCTGTCAAGACTTCGTTAATAACTGATGTGCTGACACGCCGTTTGTGTGATTCAGCCGCCGTTTTTACCAACTCTAGAATTTTTTCTACCCGTTGCCCTGACAAAGCACTCACAAAAATTGTTTCTGCCCATTCGGTAAAATGTAACCGTGATTGTAGAGTTTTTTCGTAGTCGTAGATTGTGTAAGAGTCTTTTTCGACAGCATCCCACTTATTAACGACGATGATGCAAGCTCGACCTTCTTCGATAATCCGCCCAGCTAATTTTTGGTCTTGCTCTGTGACTCCATCTACAGCATCTAGTACTAATAAAACCACGTCAGCGCGACGAATCGCTTTGAAAGCACGGTTAATACTAAAGAATTCTGTACCGTATTCTATGTGTTTCTTTTTGCGAATGCCGGCGGTGTCAATTAAGCGGTAGGTTTGTCCGTCTCGTTCAATGACGGTATCAATAGCATCGCGGGTTGTGCCGGAAATTGGGCTGACAATTGCCCTTTCTTCGCCGACAAAAGAATTGAGTAAGCTTGATTTGCCCACATTTGGGCGACCCACAATTGCTACTTTGATTTCATTAGTTTCTGGGATGTCTTCAACAGCAGGTATGTGATTAACTAACTCGTCGAGTAACTCTCCTGTGCCACTACCATGAATCGCGGAGATGGGGTATGGTTCACCCAAACCCAATTCCCAAAACTCGGCAGCTTGCATTAAGCCTTGGTCAGGAGATTCACATTTATTTACAGTTAGTAGCACAGGTACGCGTTGTTGACGCATCCATTCGGCGATTTCTTGGTCTGCCGATGTGGGGCCTGTTTGGCCATCTACGACAAAAACTGCGGCACAGGCTTCTGCCAGGGCTGTCATTGCCTGCTGGCGAATCAGTGGTAGAAATTCGGTATCATCATTAAAGACTAATCCACCAGTGTCTACGACTAAAAATTCGCGACCATTCCAGAAAGCTGGCATGTAAGTGCGATCGCGTGTCACTCCCGGTTCATCATGGACAATCGCCGTTTGTTCCCCGGCGAGTCGATTAACCAGGGTGGATTTGCCCACATTTGGGCGTCCGATAATTGCAACAATTGGCAGTGCCATAAAACCAGGGTAAGTGAGAGACGTAGTATATCATGTACTTACATTTTACTCACTTTAAGTTTTAATTTAATTTTCCCATAATCTGAAGTGATGGGAGAGGTTTGTCGAATTCAAGTTAGTTGAAAAAATAAAAAAGGTAGGAAATCCTACCTCTTACCCAAAAAAAGCATTTTGTAACCAAATACCAAATTCAATATCACACAAGCTTTTGACAAATCTATTGCAAAACTATGACGAGGATATGACGTTTAATTTGCAATTGACTTCGCTATTACTCCCAGTTGCAATCCAGGCGGATAGCTACCTTCTTCTTTTATCCGCTTGATTTCTGCGTCTGTGAGCCGTAAATTTAACTTTTGGGCCAATGTTCGCACAATATCTCCCCGGTCAATTACACCGGCTACAGCACCAGCAGGAGAAAGTACGGTAATTCGAGGTAACTGCTCATTTTCCAGCTTGTTAATTACCTCAGCTATGGTTGTTGCTTCAGTAACAGTGGGTATTTCTGTTAGGGGATGCACAATGCTGTGTAAGGTTTGGGTTTCCCATTCACTCCTTTGGGTTAAACGAAAATCGTCAATGGAAACCAAACCCCGGTAACGTCCATCAGAAGCAGCAAAATAAACCTGTGAAGGAGCGGTTTCCAACAAGTATAAATCGGCAAAGGAGCGCAGTGTCTGGTCAGCATCGATAACCCGAAAGTCACGAGTCATGGCATCAGCCGCCACCACTTTAAGTAGGCTTTCCTGCAACGTAGTCATGTTGTCATAGGTGTTAGCGTTGCGGACAGCAAACCAACCTAACAGTGCAATCCACAAACCAAGTGCTAATTCCCTTGTCAAGAAATCTACAACAAATCCTAAAGCGATCGCACCATAACCCAAAATTTGCCCAGCCCTTGCAGCCCAGTGTACGGCTTGAAAACGATTACCTGTTATTTGCCATAGTGCTGCTTTTAACACCTGCCCTCCATCTAGAGGTAAACCAGGAATCATGTTAAATAGTGCTACCACCAAGTTAATTCTCGCCAAATCTCCAACCATGACACTGAGTGGACTAGTATCAGGGATGACAATAACTCCCAGACTGAGCAGGAAAAATAGGATGATACTCACCAATGGCCCAGCGATCGCTACTTGAAAGGCTTTGAAAGGAGTTTTAGATTCTTCTTCAATAGCAGCAATCCCGCCAAACAGAAACAGAGTAATTGAATTAACTTTAATACCTTGCGATCGGGCTACCAAGCTGTGACCCAACTCATGTAGCAACACCGAACCAAATAGCAGTAGTGCCATAACTATTCCAGCACTCCAAGCTATAGCAGTCCCCCATTCCTGGTAAGCTACCCCAAAGTTAAGGGTTGCCAACCCTAAAATCACAAACCATAATGGGTCTAAAAACAGGGGAATTCCAAATAAAGACCCAATTTTCCAATTTGTTTGCATTACATTGTCCTAAAACTAGATATCGCCAGTAGTTCCTATACTGCAATATTTGCGTATATACTTATACGTGTATTTCTGAGCATCAATTCGGTAGTGCCGAGTTCCGAAATGCTCTTATTTCTAGAATAGACAATTAATGCCTGTGAGCAAAACTCTGAAATTGGGAATTGGGAAGTGGAAATTGTTTATTTCCTCTTTTACTATTTTACTGCCCTTCTTGAGCGTGGGAAATGGAAAAAACCAAATTAACTAATTTTGTGTTTATCGCGGCGTTATAGGTAACGCCGCGATAAATACAAAGTTATAGACGACCGATGTTAGTCAGTCCTAAAACGATACCAATGCCAACAATATGACCAAAAGCCATCGCACCAACAAATGTTGGAATACTAATCGGCAGGATGGGGAACTTGGGGCCAACTAAGGGTTTTTCGATCCTAGTACTTAGTAAAACCATTACTAAGCTGCTGATGCTGATGATGATGCCTACTGTAGGATTCCACGCAGGTGTGGCGGGAACAGTTGCAGCTGCTGCTAGTAAAATAGAGGAAATCAAGCTTTTGTCTCCTAAACAGAAAGTTAATCGTAGACCTCAAGATTATAAAATTACAAGGCCCAAAAGTTTTTGAGATAGTTTAGACTTTTCAAATGATTATTCTAAATATTTTGTTATATTTTCATGCGCGTTAAAATTTGCGGCATTACTCAACCACAGCAATCTATAGCGATCGCTTCTTTAGGCGCAACAGCACTAGGATTTATTTGTGTACCAAACTCACCTCGCTACGTGACTACATCCCAAATTCGGGCCGCCGTGGCAGAACTCCCGGCAAATATTGACACAATTGGAGTTTTTGCCAACGCTAGTATTCTTGAAATCAGCCAGATAGTTGTTGATTCTGGGTTGACGGGAGTTCAGTTACACGGGGATGAGTTACCAGATTTTTGCTACCAATTACGTCAAGCTTTACCAAATGTCGAAATTATTAAAGCACTTAGAATTCGCAGTCTTGAGCATCTGGGCACGGCAGATGATTACACAAAATATGTAGATACTTTACTACTGGATGCCTATCATCCCGAACAACTTGGTGGTACAGGCAAAACCTTAGATTGGAAAATATTAGAGCAATTTAACCCCAATTGCCCTTGGTTTTTAGCTGGGGGATTAACAGCAGATAATATTGTGGAAGCTTTAAGTCAGGTTAGTCCTAGTGGCGTTGATTTATCTAGTGGTGTGGAACGCGCACCTGGAGATAAGGATTTAGATAAAGTAAGCAAGTTGTTTGAGAAATTGGGGAGATGAGGGAGTAGGGAGTAAGGAGCAGGGGACAAGGGGACAAGGGGACAAGGGGACAAGAGGTGAGAACTTGAAACAAGTCTTTCCCCTTGTCTCCAATTCCCAATTCCCCATTCCCCATTCCCCATTCCCTAAAAGAATGCTGGTTGATGGCGAATCAAGTTAAAAAATTCTTCGCGGGTTTTATGCTCTTCTTGGAACACGCCAACCATTGCGCTAGTGACAGTCCAAGAACCTGGTTTCTGTACGCCCCGCATTACCATACACATGTGGCTAGCTTCCATCACAACGGCTACGCCTCGAGGTTCTAGAATGGTCTGAATTGCTTCGGCAATTTGGCGGGTTAACCTCTCCTGGACTTGCAAGCGACGGGAATACATTTCAACAATGCGGGCCAGTTTGCTTAGTCCTACAACTTTTTGGTTGGGGATATAAGCAACGTGCGCTCTACCCATAAATGGCAGCATGTGGTGTTCGCACAGACTAAAAAAATTAATATCTCGGACTAGTACCATCTCGTTATGCCCTTCATCAAAGATGGCATCGTTAACGAGTTCTTCAAGGGATTGGTTGTAGCCACTGGTAAGAAACCGCATTGCTTCGGCCACTCGCTTTGGTGTTTTGAGGAGTCCTTCGCGTTCAGGATCTTCGCCAACGCCCAATATTATTTTCCGCACTGCATCCTTCATTTCCTCTATCTGTTCCTCCTTTGGCGGGAACACATCAGCTTGTCGCCCGTTATTCGTATTGCGATCGGGTCTAGGAGTTATGGCTTCTGCCAAGTCGGGAATCAGAGGCGATTGAGAGTAATTGGAACCGTTGGAACTAGCGATAGTCATGATTCAGTCTTGGTTATGGTTTGAAAGTTGGTCATTAGTCATTAGTCATTAGTCATTAGTACATTGGTCATTTGCAAAGGACTGATGACAAAGGATAAATTAAAGTGCGCCAGCACTGGGCATCAGGGTCAATTCGTCAATAACTGCCTGTTGTGGTAACAGAACTGTGTGGAGAATTGACTGAGCCACTATTTCCGGGGTTAACATCTTAGAACGGTCTAAGTTGACATGGACTGTTTCTGTGTCCCAAAGTTCGGTATTGACTGCGCCAGGAGAGATCGCTGTGACACGAATGCCGTGGGTGCGTTCTTCTTGTGCGAAGGTTTGAGAGAGGGCAATCAAACCAGCTTTGCTGACGCTGTATGCTCCCCAACCGGGAAACGGTTGCTTGGCGGCAATTGAAGCGACGTTGATAATTGTGCCTGTGCCCCGATCGCGCATTGAAGGTAAAATCCCTAAAATGCACTGAAACACGCTGGTAAGATTCAAGTCAATTACCTGCTGCCATCCTTCTAGGGGAGTTTCGCTCAAAGTGGCTGTATAGGCAAGGCCCGCACTGTTTACCAGAATGTCTATATCACCAAAGTCAAGGGCGATCGCTTGGATTTTTTCTTTTACTTCAAAGATCCGCGCTAAATCTACAGCGTAAGCTTTCGCTTCCACCCCAGTATGCTGTACAGCTTCTGCCACCGCCTCTAACTTATTCAAAGAACGGCTGACTAAGGCGACATCTATTCCGGCTTTGGCAAAGGCTAAAGCCGTTGCTTTCCCAATTCCACTACTGGCCCCAGTAATCAGGGCGCGTCGTTTTTGCTCAACATTCATGATGTCTCCCAATTTTTTGGCAGTTCCCAAAGCCTAGTACCACCCAATTATTCACATTGATCGGTTTAGATAGATTAAAGGAATCTAAAAATCTGATGATTTCTATTAAGCAACTGCTATGATGCAGTGCAATAGTGGGCATATTGTGGGTTTTATCAGTCAAGACAGCAAATCGTCGCCTGGAAAACCACGCCGTACACTCAAATTAGATTACTCAATAACACAAAAGCTACTCAATTTGATTGAGTAGATTTGCCAAACATACAAATGCCTATGGCCAGATTGTTAAAAATCTTTAAGCACATAGGCAATTATAGCATTGCTGCTTTACTAATCCATCATTAGGCAGTGGTTTTAGTGGGCAACTTCTGTAAAAACACCAATTTTACGGAATTTTTCATAACGTAGTTGGCGGCGTTCTGGAGCGGTTAAATGGTTAAGTTCGTCCAAATTTTCTAGCAGCACTTGCTTGAGCGTGGTAGCAGCTTTTAAAGGATCGGAATGAGCGCCACCAGTTGGTTCAGGCAGTATTTGGTCGATAATTCCCAATCTTTTCAGGTCGTGGGAAATAATTTTCAGCGCAACGGCGGCTTGAGGAGCTTTACCAGCATCTTTCCACAAAATGGCGGCGCAGGCTTCGGGGGTGGCGACGGTATAAACGGAGTGTTCAAACATGAGCAGGCGATCGCCTACACCAATACCAAGTGCGCCACCAGAACCACCTTCACCAATAACTGTGCAGATAATTGGCACATCTAAGCAAAACATTTCCCGCAAGTTGTAAGCGATCGCTTCTCCTTGACCTTGGTGTTCTGCTTCCACTCCAGACCAAGCCCCTGGTGTGTCGATAAAAGTTAGTATGGGCATACCAAACTTATTAGCGTGTTCCATCAACCGCATAGCTTTGCGGTAGCCGCCAGGATAAGGCATTCCAAAGTTACGGGCAATATTGTCTTTGGTATCACGACCTTTTTGATGACCTAACATCACCACAGGTTGCCCACTCAGACGACCGACTCCACCAACTAAAGCCGGATCGTCACCACCACAGCGATCGCCATGCAATTCCATCCATTCATCGCTAATAGCCTGAATGTAATCGAGAGTACTGGGACGACGCGGATGACGAGCGACTTGTAATCGCTGGGAAGGCGATAGACTAGTAAAAATTTCCTCACGTAGTTGCATGGCGCGTGCTTCTAGTTGACGAATTTGACCAGAAACATCAACGCCATTTTCTTCTGCAAGTTGCCGAATTTGATCGATTCGGGTTGCAAGTTCTGCTAGGGGCTTTTCAAAATCTAACAGTAGCGGTTTACGCTCGGTAGTTGCCATCGTAGGGTTTATCAATTACGAGTTATAAGTTATCTATCTTTTGTCCTTTGTCCTTTATCCTTTGTCCTTTGCAAATAACAAATGACCAATGACTAAGGACAAATGACTAATGACCAATGACTAAACCAACAACGGTCTAAATCCATGTTTTACTGACACCCGGCCAATCTGCTCCATTTTATCTACGGTAATCTGATTCCGTCCCCACGAAAAGTTCGTGTATAACTTCTCAAATTCCAGCAGCATTGATTCGGCAAAACAGGCAAACAACTGACGGGCTGGCACGTCCATATTGACTATTTTCATAATTTTCCAGTCAATATCCAGGGAATGCTCTACAATCCCACCATTTAACACGTGTACGCCAGGATATTGAATTTTTGTCGCTAAGTTTTTAGGATAGCCACCATCAATCAACAAACAGGGTTGTTTCAAAGTGGTAGGGTCAATTTCCACGCCTCTGGGCATACTAGCAACCCAAACTACAACATCGGCTTGGGGTAGTGCTTCTGTCAAACCCATGATTTTCCCCCGCCCCAGTTCGCCTTGCAACTCTTTGAGACGTTCTTGATCGCGGGCGATTAGCAGGAGTTCTTGGACATCTGTTCTCGCATCTAGCCAGCGTGTAACGGCACTACCAATATCCCCAGTTGCTCCACATACCGCAACAGTCGCGTTGGATAGATTAATTCCCAGTTGTTTGGATGCTTCTTCCACCTGCTTACAAATAATGTAAGCAGTATGCGTGTTTCCTGTGGTGAAGCGTTCAAACTCTAGTTTGATATTGCGGACTTGGCTAAATTGCTCTAACTTAAAGTTTTCAAAAATAATCGAGGAAAATCCGCCTAAAGCTGTGATGTTAATGCCGTGCTTCTGTGCATGGGCCATAGCGTTGAGGATTTTCCGTGTAGCGGCTTTGATGCGGCGACTAGCTAGCATTTCTGGCAAAAAGCAAGATTCTACATACCGTCCTTCAATTTGTTGCCCAGTAACACTGGTGACAATAATAGTATCGACAATTTGCGGCGGGGCGCTGCACCAAAAGTCTAGCCCTTGATCGGCATATTCTGGGTATCCCAATTCTTGGGCTACCGCTTGAGCGTGTTCTAAACTAGTCAGATGTCCAATTAGACCAAACATGTAGTGATTATTAGGCTTATGCTGTCTTGAGGGGGGGAATTTAGGAGAGTTAGGAGTTGTGGGTTAGGAGTTCTGAGTTCTGAATAACTACTCAGCACTCAGCACTCGTTATTCAGCACTTTTTTAAGCACCTATGAGTCCGTAGGCTGACAAGCGCATAATATCGCGAGTCGTAAAACCAATGTTACTCAATGCTTCACCATACTGAATCATGAAGTCTTCTACCAAAGCATCTTTTTCCATTGCCATTGTGTGGGCATCACCTTCTACTTGGTTGAGCATTTTCCAGACTATGGGTAGGTTCTGGCGATTTGCAAGTTCAAGTTCAGCTTTGGATTCTGCAAAGTGTTCTTTCAACCAAACTTCTCCAAAATTGAGGTGACTGTATTCTTCTTTAACTACTCCTTCAGTAATTTTACGGGCGAAATCGTCGGCAACGGGGATGTAAATGTTATATGCTGCGATCGCAAAACATTCAATAATTAAAGACTGAATCAACAGACAAGTAACCACTTTTCCTTCTGCGGCAGCTGTTTGGAAATTTTGGTGTAGTCCGGAGAAAAACTCTTTGGCAAATTGCAAATCTGGGGTAACAGCCAAATTGCGCCCACAAGCTTCAAATCCTTTCTTGTGGCGGCTTTCCATTTTGGATAGGCGAATCAATTCATCATGAGATTCTGGCAGCAGTTGGGCTAGTGTGATGTAATTTTCATGGGCTTCTTGTTCCCCTTCAATCACGATCGCATTAATCCGGCTATAAGCATCTTTGTATGTTTCGCTTTTGAAATCTAATTCTTTAAATTGGTCTGTAAGCTGCTGCATGGTTATGTTTACTCCCGTAAAACTGAATTATTTGACACCAGGATTCGATTTACCCTATGAACTGAGGGTAACAATCACTGTGGTTTAATTTAACTTAACAAGTAGACTATGTTTATAGATTAATGGTTGCTGGGGGCAATGCTCTAGTACTAGCGAAATAAATGCTTTGCGGCTTAAGTTATGTCTAAACCAAACCCGAATCTGAAATCTGGTGATTTTTTGAGCCTAGTAGTCTTACTGCTAGGGGCATTTATCGTTCTACTACCGCTATTTGTGGTTTTTCTCACCTCCTTTGCACCGACAGCCGCCAGCCCAGAAAATTTGTCTAAAAATAACTGGTCTTTAGCTAATTACCGCGTTGCATGGCAACAGGGAAAATTTTTGCTGGCGTTTGCTAATTCTACCTTGGTAGCGATCGCTGTGACGGCGTTTCAGATTGTCACTTCTGCTTTAGCTGGTTACGCCTTAGCACGGCTGAAGTTTCGGGGACGGCAAGCACTGCTATTGGTTGTCTTAGCAACTTTGGTAATTCCTTTTCAGTTATTGGTGATTCCCATCTTTTTGGTTTTGAAGTGGGGACACCTGATAAATACATACTGGGCGCTCATTTTACCAACTGCTGTCAATGGGTTTGGGATTTTCTTATTACGTCAGTATTTCCAGACAATTCCTGTGGAATTAGAGGAAGCCGCAGCCATAGATGGGGCAACCAGACTACAAATATTGTGGCGGGTAATGTTACCTTTAGCCCGTCCGGCATTGGTGACGCTGTTTTTGTTCACTTTCATTGGCGAATGGAATGATTTGTTTAAACCTCTGGTATTTACAACCCGTCCCGAATTAAGAACAGTGCAACTGGCGTTGGCTGAATTTCAAGAACAATTTACGAATAATTGGCCTTTGATGATGGCGGCGGTGACAATAGCGACAGTTCCAGTGATGGTATTATTTTTCATCGGTCAGCGTCAGTTTATTCAAGGTATTGCTGCAACGGGAATTAAGAATTAGCAAAGGAAGCTGTCTGAATTTTAGATTTTTGTGAAGCGCGAGATAAGTAAAATATTAATTTTTATGATGCTACGCGTAATTGTCCTGATCCAAGCCGAAACAGAATTATACAGATTCTGTAGGAAATGGAAACAGTCATGAATTCTGAAACATTACAACAGTTACAAGCTGAGATTGAGCAAAAACTGCTTGAAAGTGTTAATAACGCTGACTTATACAGTGTGCTTGAGAAGTACGGTGTATTAGATGATAGAGCTTTAATCGTTCAATGGCAGTGTAATCTTGACCCAAATAAAATCAAATCTGGTGATGCAGTTGATGAACAGCAACCTAATGAATCATTGGCAGAACAGGAAATTGTGCTAATGCAAAATTCATGGTGTATCCCTTGTCCGTCAACTGGCGACCCTTTCGGCTGTAACTGCTAAATAATTTAGTTTTTGTACTGTAAAGAGTTTATTCTAGTAAGTATAAAAATGCTGAACTTTGTATTTACTAATTAGGCTACAGAGATAATACTAAGTATCACCATACCTAATTAGCAAGGAGAAGTATTTCAATATACTCTTAATTTTTTGGGTGCAAGTTTGTCATGTCTCGATACCGAAGTAGTTGGTACTGGGAGTTAGGGATAGTGAGTACATTAGCAATTGCTGGAGTCCTCACTTTCTTTGAGAGTTTTGCCTTAGCTCAAATACAAAAAGATGGCACACTTGGATCTGAAAGTTCAATCATTACACCAAAGCTAATCGATGGTCAGCCTATAGACCAGATTGATGGTGGGGCAGTTCGTGGTACAAACTTATTCCACAGCTTTGAACAGTTTTCTGTCTCTGCGGAAAGGACAGCCTACTTTAACAATGCAATAGATATTCAGAACATTATCAGTCGGGTGACAGGTAACTCTATTTCTAAGATAGATGGGATTCTGAAAGCTAACGGCACAGCGAACCTGTTTCTGATTAACCCTAACGGCATTATGTTTGGGCCCAATGCTTCTTTAAATATTGGCGGTTCATTTGTGGCAAGTACGGCGAGTAGCTTGAACTTTGCTGATGGTACAAAGTTTAGTGCTACATCTCCTCAAGCTAAACCTCTACTGACATTAAGTGTTCCCATTGGCTTACAATTTGGAGCAACTGCGGCTCCCATCCGCAATCAATCCCAAGCCAAACCAGATGGCGCAGTTAATATCTTTAGGCAAGGTGTTGGTCTACAGGTGCAGCAAGGCAAAACTTTGGCACTTATAGGCGGTGATATAACGTTAGAGGGGGGAAATATAACTGCAAAAGACGGAAGAGTTGAGTTAGGAAGCGTCGCTGGTAATAGTCTGGTCAGTTTAAGCCCAACGAACCAAGGTTGGGCATTGGGATATGAAGGTGTTCAAAATTTCCAGAATATCGAACTAATTAAGTTAAATAAAATTCGATCTATTGTAGATACTCATGGAGAGGGTAAGAGTAATATCAACGTGCAAGGCAGGCTCATGCGGGTAGCTGGCAGTTTCCTAATTCTAATTGATCTCTTTGGAGGGCAATCAGGAGGGGATTTGACAGTGAACGCCTCAGAGTCTGTAGTAGTTGAACAAGATGCACAACTGTTTACTCAGAGTGTATCCAACGGAAACTCTGGAAACATAAATGTCAATACTAAGAAGTTGGTGGTCAAAAGTGGAGCGCAATTGCAGGGACAATTGACCATAAATGCTTCGGATTCCGTAGAACTAATCAGTGGCACTTCCATTCCTCTCTTCCGAGATGGTAGTGATTTAATATCCAGTGGATTATTTAGTGCAACTTCTAGCGATAAAAACGCTGGTAACATCACAATTAATACTGGAAAATTGCGTATCGAAGGAGGAGCAAGAATATCAACAAGCTCTGAGGGCATATATAGGTTTATCCCTAACCAACTTACACCAGCGACGGGAAATGCAGGAAACTTGATAGTGAATGCTTCCGAGTCGGTAGAATTAATTGGAACTTCACCAAATGGTTCTAAGCTCAGTAGCTTGTTTTCTGGGACTCAAGGGCCTGGAGATGGTGGAAACTTGACCCTAACTACAGGGCAATTGATTATTAAGGATGGGGCTGCAATAACTGTGAGCAGCCAAGCTCGAAAAAATGTAATCTATATCGGAGATCCAAATAATCTTGGAAAAGCAGGCTATTTAAATATAACCGCTCGCTCCATACTTCTCGACAACAAAGGAAAACTCATATCTAATAGTGAGTCAGGTAAAGGTGGGAATATTACGCTACAGGTGCAGAACTTATTATTGATGCGCCGCGAAAGTCAAATTACCACTAACGCAGGTACAACAGGACTGGGTGGAGATGGCGGTAATATCATCATCAATGCACCTAATGGTTTCATTGTCGCTACTCCCTTGGGAAATAACGATATCACTGCCAATGCCTTCTCTGACTCTGGTGGTAAAATCACAATCACCGCTAAGAACATTTTTGGATTTGTGCCCCGCACTCGTGCAGACGTAGAAAAACTTGATCCAGAAGAAATCAATCCGAATAACGTGCGAACAAGTGACATCACGGCGTTTTCTCAGCAAAACCCTTCATTAAATGGCACGGTACGAATCAACTCACCAGATGTTGACCCTAGTCAAGGATTAGTGGAATTGCCTGTAAATTTGGTTGATGCTTCCCAACAAATTGTTGCTGGTTGTAATTCTGGTGGAAAAATAGCCAGAAGTTCATTTATTACAACTGGGCGTGGAGGAATAGCGCCCAATCCCACGGAGCCATTGATAGCTGATGATGCGGTGCTAGCAGATTGGATCACACTCTCTCCAGAGAGTCAGAATCGTGCTGAGGGTATCCAGAAGAGAGTGGTTGTTCACAAGCAGAGAAAGACAGAAGAAAACTCACAGAAGGTTAATTCTGTCAATGAACCTACTCAAATTGTGGAAGCTCAAGGATGGGTAGTGGATGCCAATGGGAACGTGGTTTTGGTTGCTCAAGTACCCACTGCGTCGCCTCATAATTCTTCACTCATGGCTACATCTTGCGCTGGTAATTAAAATTTGAGATTCTCGTAAATTTTGTTGGTGCGCTGGCGTAGCCCGTCGTAGACATCGCTTTTTCGCAATGACCATCATGTAAGCGATCGCCCTTTGTAATAAATTAAGCTGTGGGTGCGATCGCTGTTTCGCTATGACCTTTATACAAGCGATCGCTCTCTCTACTCAACTCATCTGTCGGTGCGTTGGTGTAGCTCACCGTTCACGTAGGGTCTTGTAGAGAAGGTATGGCTTCTTTGTCAGGTTGGTAGCCAGATTCATGAAGGCTTTAAGGAAATCCAGCAGAAATATATGAAGTTTTGTTACACAATGCGTAATTATAACTAGCCAAGCTGAAGTCATAATTATGGGAGTTCGCAAGAGCGTTAGAAGCCTAATCCTGTCGTGCCACTCTAGACTCTGTATCCTTAATTTCTTCGTCGCCAAACTGTACTAATCGAAGTCACGTTAATTTAGTACATCACAAGATAAGTTCACACATCTACCAGTCTGCAAGGAGAGCAAAAATTATGAATTCTCAAAACACACAACAGCTAACAGATGAGATTCAAAAGGAAACTAGTCAGAGCTTGAATAACTCTGAATCTGGTGGTGTAAGTGCAAATGATGGTACATCAGGAGATAATCATCATGACTTGCATAGCAATATAGACCTTAATAAAACTGAATTTAATGATGGTAGTGCAGAGAAAGAGCTTCAGAATTTTCCCCAAGGAATTCCACCTAAGAATAAAAATCTAGAAAGTTGCGTTTTGACTGATGACGGTATGATATGTCATTAAAGTTTAGCCTTAACAGTATTCTCAAATTAATTGGTATCATTTCAATTTTCTGAGAGTAAAGATAATAACATTGTCAACTTAATTGCTCATCTCAATTTAGTTGAGAGTAAAGTTAATAACGTCATTTTTAATTGCGTGAAATACAGTTTTTTAGAAGGGGCACAACAGTGTTATGCCCCTATCATATACTGTCTGCAAATGATAAACACTATAAGGTTTGGTAAGGAACGAAAGGCAGATTACGGATTCCATTCTGATGTAATCTAATTATCGTACTCACTTTAATACAGATTTAGCGTCACTATTGTTAAGCAATTAATGCTTTTTTAGAGCAGTATAATATCAAGTATGAGTAATCTGTGGGTCTGGTTTAAAAGTCTAGGATTTGCAGTATGTGGTGCAATAGCTTTCTGCGGAAACTCCGCTATTGCCCAAATTATCCAGGATGGTACTCTACCTACTAATTCTCAGGTTACACCACAGGGTAATATCACAATTATTGAAGGTGGAACCAGAGCAGGAAACAATCTTTTCCACAGTTTTGAGAAATTTTCTGTACCTACAGGGATTACTGCTCACTTTCAAAATCCTACAGATATTCAAAATATTATTAGCCGGGTAACAGGTAAGTCTATTTCTAATATTGATGGCATCCTGAAAGCAGACGGCACAGCTAACCTATTTCTAATTAATCCCAACGGGATTATTTTTGGTAACAATGCTTCTTTACAAATTAATGGTTCATTTGTGGCGAGTACCGCAAGTAGTTTGAACTTTGCCGATGGTACAAAGTTTAGTGCCATAGATCCCCGAACCACACCCTTGCTAACAGTAAGTGTACCCACTGGTTTACAATTCGGAGCTACTGCGGCTCCCATCCGCAATCAATCCCAAGCAAGACCAAATAATAGCACAACTGTTAGACCTGGTGGCTTACAAGTACAGTCAGGCAAAACCTTGGCACTTGTAGGTGGTGATATAACCCTGGAGGGCGGAAATTTAACCGCAACATCTGGACGAATTGAGCTGGGAAGTGTCGCTGCCAATAGTCTGGTTAGTCTCAAACCAACGATTCAAGGTTGGGTTTTGGGATATGAAGGTGTCCAGAATTTCCAAAATATTCAACTAATCACGCGAACTGTTAATGGTTCTGAGATTCCATCTCAGGTAAGAGCTAATAACACAGATGGTAGTGGAGGTAATATCGAAGTGCATGGTAACACAGTGGAAATAATAGGTTACCCTGTAATACTGACAACTCAGACTACTGGTATCGGAAATGCCGGAGACTTAACGATTAACACTAGGAAATTAATTGTGCGGGATGGCGCACAAGTTTTCACTTCTACTAGAGGCGGGGGTCAAGGAGGAAAGTTAACTGTGAACGCCTCTGAGTCTGTGGAAGTAAGTGGTAGCTTTCCCATACCAAATAGTGATTTTGTTCAATCTGGTGCATTGTATAGTTCAACCGGCGGTAGTGGAAAGGCGGGTGACCTTATAATCAATACTGGAAAGTTGCGTATTATGAGTGGGGGACGGATATCAACGGAATCTACTGCATCATTACGGAATTCACAATTGATACCAGGTACAGGAGCAGGAGGCAATTTGACTGTGAACGCCTCTGAGTCTGTTGAACTAATTGGAAGATCAACAAGCAATTTAAATGTTACTAGCGGCTTGTTTGCTTCAACTAACACTTCTGGAGATGCCGGAAAAGTGACAATTACTACAGGAAAATTGATCATCCAGAATGGGGCTAATGTCACTGTAAGTAGTCAATTTGGCCAGGATTATATTTACCCAGGAGATGCATATATATTAGGTTCAGCAGGGGATCTAAATGTAACTGCTGGCTCCATACTTCTAGATAATGAGGGAAAACTCACATCTAATAGTGAGTCAGGGCGCGGCGGTAATATTTCGTTACAGGTGCGGGACTTATTACTGATGCGCCGCAATAGTCAAATATCCACTAATGCAGAGGGTGATGGAGATGGCGGCAATATTGCCATCAAAGCACCTAATGGGTTCATCATCGCCACTCCTTTTGGAAATAACGATATCACTGCCAATGCCAACTCTGGCTCAGGTGGTAAAATCACAATCACCGCTAAAAAAATCTTTGGATTTGTGCCACGCACTCGTGCAGACGTAGAAAAGCTTGATCCAACAGGCTCAATCAACCCGAATAACCTCCAAACAAGTGACATCACCGCATTTTCTCGACAAGACCCTACATTAAATGGCACTGTACAAATCAACTCACCAGATGCTGACCCCAGCAAAGGATTAGTGGAATTGCCCGTAAATCTGGTTGATGCTTCTGAGCAAATTGCTGCTGGTTGTAATTCTGGTGCAAAAATAGGAAGCAGTTCCTTTATTGCTACTGGGCGTGGAGGACTAGTAGCCGATCCCACGCAGCCATTGATAGCTGATGATGCGGTGCTGGCAGATTGGATCACACTAGAGCCAGAGAGTAAAAATCGTGCTGCTGGTATTCAGAAAAGAGCGGTTCTTCAGGCGCAGCAAAATATAGAAGAAAAATCACAGAAAGTTAATTCTGTCAATGAACCTACCCAAATTGTAGAAGCCCAAGGATGGGTAATGGATGCCGATGGTAATGTGGTTTTGGTTGCTCAAGTACCCACTGCGTCGCCTCATAACTCGTCACTCACCGCTACATCTTGCGCTGCTCGTTAGACTTTGAGACAAGTTAAACAATCTCTGGATTAAGGTTCAATTTCTGTAACTTGGCAGTAATTACGATCGCAATTACTGCCTACAAGTTCACCTATTACCTATTCCCTAACTCGTCTCCTGAATTTGCAAACGAACAGTGTGTTCAGTCGCACCACTAAGTTGCAATTCCATAATTTCACCACCCAGAGGTTCCAAGCAAGTGAGGAGCGATCGCAAGTTGGGTGTACTTGCACCAGTATCTACATATAATCTATCTGCCAAATTGCCGATTCGTTTCCACGTCATGTAGAGTTTAGCGATCGTTTGTTCAATCTGCGATGCTTGATTGACCAAATCAGCAGCTATGCTCAAACAGCCGACTCTTTGCGCTTCTTCTAAGGCTGTTTCAATATCAACATTTTCCTGCGTCAGCGCTTGGACTTGAGCCGCCCCTTTGAGATATTTGGCCAAGTTACGCGCTTCGCTTGTTACCTGTTTCAGGGTATCCACATCAGGATTGGCAGCAATTTCTTTCTGGATAAACTTTTGGTGCGATTCTGGCAGTTTTTCCATTTCCTTCACCAATGGGGCGATGTAGCGCGGCGGAAGGGTGTTATCTGCGGCTTTTTCCTTGACTGATTCAGGTAATAAATCTGAGGACATGGCTGTCCATTCATCGCTGAGTTGACGCACTTCGCGCCTGGTGATGCGATCGCCTTTTTGGGCGGCTTCACTCACCATCTGTTGCACTTCTGGCGATGCTTTGGAGGTTTCAACAAATGCCCGTTTACTGAAGTTGTTTACAGAACCGGGGTCGAGTTTACCGTCTTCAATGAGAGTATCGGCACTATTGGCCAGTTGAATCCAGGAGTATGCTTGACTTTTGCTGATTTCCCGCTCTTTTAGCCATCGCAGAAAGCCAGTACCGCGCCCATCACCACCCACTTTCTCTCTGTCGCGGATCGCCCGTAAAATTCGCCCCCGCCAGATTTCAGTTTGCAAATCAAAGCGATCGCACACCTGCCAAGCTATTTCTAGCTGCTGTTGAAAATCAGACTCTAGAATCTGTTCATCTTCTGGATCGGGCAGTTCAAAGCTGATATCTGCTGGCTGTAGTAAAGCAGCAGCAAGGTCGTTGATGGAGTCGGTGTCTTGCACGATTGATGATAACTAGTGGATGCGATCGGCTTATTATGCCATAATCTGCGGACTCTCACTTAAGGGGGAGTACGGTATTTTGAATTACAACAAATATAGTAGGAAGGGGTAAACCACCCCAGTGAGGTCTTTAATTGATCAGAGAGAATAAAAATAAAACGATGAACCAGGTAGACTACCTCCGCATTAGTTTAATAGATCGCTGTAATTTTCGTTGTCAATACTGTATGCCAGAGGGAGTAGAACTGGACTATATTCTCAAGCAACAGCTGTTAACTGATGAGGAGTTGCTCACCTTAATTAAAGAGGTATTTATTCCAGTAGGCTTTAATCGGTTTCGTTTGACAGGGGGTGAACCCTTATTGCGTCCGCGTGTGGTGGATTTGGTAAGTGCGATCGCAACTTTACCCCAAACTCAAGACCTCTCAATGACCACCAACGGGTTTTTGCTGGCTCCGATGGCACAAAACCTCTACAATGCTGGTCTGCGACGAATTAATATCAGTCTAGACTCTCTTGATCCTGACACTTTTAACCAAATTATCGGTAATCAGGGGCGTTCTCGTTGGCAACAAGTTTGGCATGGCATTCAAGCTGCCCACCACGTCGGATTCAACCCACTGAAGCTGAATGTGGTAGTGATTCCTGGTGTTAATGACCACGAAATTCTAGATTTAGCTGCTCTGACAATTGATAAACAGTGGCACGTTCGATTTATTGAGTTCATGCCTATTGGTAATGTGGATTTGTTTGGCGTTCGCGGTTGGGTATCTTCAGCCGATTTACGGCAACAAATCCGCGATCGCTGGGGCTTGACAGAATCTCAAGTTCGTGGTTTTGGCCCTGCTGAGGTCTTTAAAATTCCTGGTGCGAAGGGGACACTAGGATTTATTAGTCAGATGTCAGAATGTTTTTGTGATCGCTGTAACCGGATGCGCCTGAGTGCTGATGGCTGGCTGCGTCCCTGTTTATTGAATGAAACTGGTCAAATAGATTTAAAAACTGCTCTGCGTTCTGGCACTAGCACCACTCAATTACAAGAACAGGTGAGGCATTTGCTTGCAATGAAGCCAGAAATTAACTTTAAAGGGCGCGATTCTGGGATTGTCGGTACATATACCCGCACCATGTCACAAATTGGTGGTTAGTCATTTGTCCTTTGTCCTTTGTCATTTGTCCTTCGTCATTTGCTTAGACTAGTAGATTATGCGTATAGTCCTAAACTAATGACCAATGACCAATGACTAATGACTAAGGACAAATTACTATTACGCTTGTCGTGAGTAGTATTCCACCACAAGTAGTTCATTAACTTGTAGTGCCACCCATTCGCGCTCAATAACACTGTTGACTTTACCAACCAACTTATTTTTGTCAAACTCCAAATGACTGGGGAGGTTTGCCAAACCGGGATATTGCAAGTTAGCTTCCACCAACTTCCGTGATTGTGCCCGATCCCTGACTGCAATTACTTCTCCAGGACGGCATTGGTAGCTGGCAATATTCACCACGCGACCATTAACAGTTACGTGACCGTGATTTACCAGTTGACGAGCGGCTGGGATAGTCGGGGCTATACCCAAGCGGAAAACGGTATTATCCAAGCGCATTTCTAACAATTGCAGCAGCACTTGTCCGGTAGAACCGGTAACACGTCTGGCTTTCCGCACATAGCGGAGCAATTGTTTTTCAGTCAAACCGTAGTTGAAGCGGAGCTTTTGCTTTTCTTCTAGACGGATGGCATACTCAGAGCGTTTCTTACGGTTCTGACCATGCTGACCAGGTGGGTAAGCGCGTCTGGCGCTTTTACGAGTCAATCCTGGTAGGTCGCCTAAGCGACGGACAATTCTGAGGCGGGGCCCTCTATATCGGGACATGAGTTTCCTTAATCTAATCCTGTTTAAACTTTACCGAAACATTCCATTTTGACACTCCCCTAATTTTTAATCAGGGGATTCTTGGTTTTTTGAAGCTGCTTACCGAGATAAGACGTATCTCACCAAGGTAGACGCATCGATTTTTGCGCCAGTTGCTTTTAATCGGTAAAACCGACAAACTAGCCTCCAAGCCTGAATTCCGACCTGTCACGCCGTACTCCTGCCCATAAGTTTTTTGTTTTTATTTAGTTTCGTAGGCTACTCAATCATTAGATTGGTATACGCAGTATTCTTACTCTGAAATACTTTTTACGTTGCCTACTTATCTTTCAAACAGTTATAGTAACACAATTTTTGGCATAATTAATTATGTCTAAACTTTGCTCACGCTGAAATTATTGAATTACAGAGGATTTTTAAAATATTTGAGTTAGCATAACTTTGGGTGTTTGGAGAATGGCAATGTCAATGAGCAATAAAGCGGTTAATAGAGGTAAGAACAAACAAGCCAGTTCCACCTCCAGAAGTTTAATAGTACCAGTTTTGGCTATAGCTGGATGGTTGACAACGATCTTACCCAATCCAGCGATCGCTGCTTCCTACAGCAATGATTATAGTAACTGTGCAGGTCGTCTCCTAAAAGTGGGCGTAACGGCAGAAGCGGCATCACAAGCTTGTGCAGCTGCACTGCGTCCAACGGATTTGGCTGCTTGCGTGGTTAAAATTGATAAGGAAACCCAAATTGCTGCGACAGATGCACTTTCTTCTTGTAGGAAGGCCCGGCGACCTGAAGAGTTAGCAACTTGTGTAGTCGGTGTCAGTTTAAGTACTAAAGAAGAAGCTAATCCGGCAGTTTTAAATTACTGTGGACGTAGTTTGTTACCCGTGCGCTTTGGGCAGTGTGTGGTTGGCTTGCGTAGTCAAATCGATGTTCCTCCTGCTCAAGTCTTAGATACTTGTATTAGTGCTGATGATAGTGTTATCGGTGCTTCATCTTCAACACCACCAACCATCGTTCCTGCGGGATCAAGTATCGAGACTGTTCCATTTCCAACGCAACAGACTGTTCCTGCACAACCGACTATTCCAACGCAACCGACCGTTCCAACGCAACCCGGCGCTAATTAAACTACAGTGCTTTGTAATTGCTGAGAATATAGGTTAATTAGTAGGGTGGGCATTAGAACGCCCACCTTATTAGTCTGTCAAGTTTAAATTTATAGGTAAGCAAGTTCGTAGAGGGCTTACACAAAAAATAGTCCAAACCTATATTTTCTGGTAGACGAAACCTATATTTTCTGGTAGACGCAAAGCTTAGTCTACGAGTTCTACAATAGAGTACTTGTAGGATATTGCCCCTAGGTGTAGTTTTGAGTAAGTCCTATTGGAGTCAAAACTAGCTTGACTGAAGCAACAATATCTATATAATAAAATCCGTCATAATTGCTTTACGCTTGCAAATTATGCAAACTAAATACTTACAATACAAAAGTCACAAGCAGTTTTGTGACTTTTATACTATTAGTACAGTATGACAATGTAAATAAACCAATCATCCCCCTACTTTTAAGTAAGGGACACAAGCGGTGAAAAGCTTAGAAAGTAAGCTTTTTGAGTTTTGCGTAGTGCTATTAGTCTTCTTTTTCACCAAAAACCGTCTGTAAGACCACTGCAATCCCACCGTCTTGATGATATTTATCTGCCCAAGCACGGATAACTTCATCCAATTCTTCCATAGCTTGCTCCATTTTTTCTGGGAGAATATCAAGTTCTTCTAATAAGCGCATGGCATTTCGTCGCCGTTCTGCCCAATTTTTCATCATGCGGAAATACCGAGCGGTATCTTCTACCATGATGTAAGTGCGTTCTTGATCGTCTGCTGGGGCGTAAAAAGGACGAGTAAGTGCGTAGAAGGGCATTCCCCAAGGAGAATCTATGCGTGTTACTGTGCCTGAGTAGAGTAGACGACG
This sequence comes from Nostoc sp. FACHB-133, assembly GCF_014698055.1. Lineage (NCBI taxonomy): Bacteria > Bacillati > Cyanobacteriota > Cyanophyceae > Nostocales > Nostocaceae > Nostoc > Nostoc sp. FACHB-133. The sequence goes on along the minus strand of NZ_JACJSH010000029.1, from coordinate 30,061 downwards.
CTTGATATGCTCACCCAAAGCTTCACTCAAAGGCATTTGGTGTTCGGTTGGCAAGTCTTCTTGCGATCGCCTGTGCAAAAACTCGATCAAATCCAGAAACTCAAAAGAGCTAACTAACTGGGCATCTGGTAAGTTACTTGGCAGTTTTTGCTCAATTTGTCTTTTTTCTTCACTTGTCAGACTTGTACCAGGTACGCGCGATCGCCCCGGTTGCCAAGGATACTTTTCTAGCCAGACGTAAGGCAATTGAATCAAATAGCGAGGTTCCTGAGAACCCAACATTTTTAACAGTTTGCCTTCTGTTAGCGCCTGTCTGACTTCTTCTACAATAATTTTTACTCGTTTCGGCTCTAAGTGGTGCAGATGCCCTGTCATCCGCAGGTTTTGTCCCTGCTCTAGATAGGTCATGTAAATTGCACACTTTGCTGCTGTTGCGGCTGCGTCTAAAAATGCCCCATGCCTGTGCCCACTCGTCCGCATGGCACTAAAAGCCAGATAAAGCATGATCTGATCCATCGCACTGGGGTCAAGACGTTTGATCAGATCTATGTCGTTACTCATATTACAGACAATTGAATAGCACGTTTACAGAGTTTTTAATCGATTGAGAATAAGGTAGTATACACCTGGCTGAAGCCGATTTTTCACTTCAGACTATATTAGTATGCGATAACCATGAAATCGGCGGTAGTGCAAACTACCATTTTCGCATATTTTCTAGTACACAGGCAGATTTAGTCGTTGTTACCATAACTGTCTCTGCATCTGACTGGAAAATTATAGATATCACTAAGTCCAGCTTGACGGCGGTTGACTTCCCAAAAGTTAACTGTGTTGCAAATAATCTACAAAGCTTTTAACTTCTCTGGGATTATTCTCATCTTTCAAGAGTAACAAGATCAAACTGCTTATACCTAATTATGGCACTATGCCGACTCGGAGTAAAAACTAGTTTGCGCAGTTCATCTGGGGTATTTGTTACTCGAAAAAGATGCTTTATATTCAGCTTTGGTGAATTATTTGTAGTACACAGGTGGTCGGAGATAGTTGGGAGTAATCTCAAAAGCAACCGCTTACCAGGTGTAGCAACATTCAGAGGTTGAGCCAAACGGCTCGTTGGGAACTATCATTTCGTTCACAACCTCCTATGATGTCTCGGCAGTATAAGCCGTTGGCTTGAGGGAAGATAGTAGACATCAAGTAGATCAATTAATTCCAATTTTAAAGTACCTATTGTTCTTTCAAATATCGCTTTTTATCATACCATTGTTTTTTGATTTTGGAATAAAATTATGCATTTTAAAGTTTATAAAATATGAGTATTTAAATATTTTATATTCTGACTAAATCAAGGTTTGATGATATTTCTCTTTTGACTCTTAAATATAAATCTGATTGATCTTTTGGTGTTGATGATTTGACACAGAAAGCTGCGATTGATTCAGACTGAATCGCATAGCCATGAGGCTTTTTGGCTCGTGTTAATCAACGGAAAATTAGTTAATAGGCATATATATAATAAAACATATTGGATTCACTCTGATGATTATTTAGAAATTGTTTTTCAATGGAATTATATTTTTTTCATGAAAGAATTTTAAAATTCCATGATTTAACTAATTCATCGGCTACTTGAAAGTAGCTTTTGATGTCGCTGTTTTATATGCTTGAGAGACTGTAATTGCGTAGATAGTTGTTACTAAAAAAAGACAAGAATCCGCATAAGACTACGATATCAGCCTTTTTCTCTAAGTATCTAGGCGATACCTACGGTGGGCTACGCCTACGCAGACTAAGTTGACGAGGACACAAAGGCATTAATAAAGATACCATCTCGTCAACCTCAAAAACATACAAACGAGGCATTTTGAATTCTGCCTTACTCGCAGGGCTTTTCGTAGGATAAAAGGACTGGCTGTTTTATGAGCGCGATCGCTCCATATATTCATGTACCTTAAAAAACGGGTTACTCTCAACCCTTCTACTACTTTTTCATCTTCTAGTTCCAAAATATGCTGCAATGGTCTTCACTCCTTGCAAATTTCCTGTTTGAGCAAGTACTTGCGCTCAATTGCTTGAGTCAGTACTACTCGTACTGCTTATATATACGTGTTTTCCCTATCTGTATCAGGCTAAATTGCTAAAAATATATTACAAGTCAAGTTATTTTGATTACTCTTCGCTCAACTAGAGCGGTTCTCAATTGCATGGAATACATACTTAATCACCGGATTTTGTAAATTTTGTAGGTTGGTTGAGCGTAAGCATTACCCGACAAAGCCTTAATAATGTTGGGTTTCGTTCCTCAACCCAACCTACCGGTGTCCCATTAAATTTGAGAGATAAGAGAACAAACCGCGATCGCGCAACGTCTCGCAGAGAAGGAAGAAGGGAAGAAGAGAAATTGAAAAATTTATCTACTCATCAAAATTAATGACATGAACCACTACGCCAGTTTTACTTTTTAGCCTTAACCCAAGCGTATTGTATTAAGTATTATCTGCAATACTGCTCGGGTTTTGGATTTTTAACTCGGAATTGGGTTTGGGGAAAAGGTTAAAGGTTTTTTCTTTCCCCTTTCCCCCGCCCCTTATCCCCAGAGGGGGCCCCACCTTCCCCATTTTCCCCTTAACCGACAAGTATTGGTATTATCTGCACCTATCCGGCAGTCCTAAATCAACCGTGAAAACTTAAAGATCCCCGAATTCTAAAAAGAATTCGGGGATCTTGGGCGGATTAGCGTCAGGATTGATGGTGAAAGTGATAGAAGGTAAACTAGCACCCATTACACCCAAACTGATTAAACTCGCCATTTAATTCGTGTTACTGGAGGGTTTAACCTGATTTCGCATCGTTTCTAGGCTGAAAGCAGCAGCGCCAAAGGTTACTAACAACACTCCCAGAATTTGCACAATCTCTAAATTTTCTTGAATGATTAACCCAGCAAAAATCACGGTTAAAACTGGGATGCTACCACCGATAATTGCCGATCGCGAAGCACCTAATTTACTGATACCAACATTGTTCAGCAAATAACCAGCAAGAGTCAGCACACCCAAGATAAATGCGCTTAAAACCAGTTCTAGCATCTTAGAGGAGTCAAAAACTATCAAGTTCCAATTGCTTGGCAAAGGTAGCATCAAGCAGATAAAACTCAACAACAACATGGTAGCGAAGTTAATTAAGGTAAAAGTCACGGGATGCAGCTTGCTAGCACATACCCGCGTCAGAATTATGTAGGCAGCAAAAGCTACGCCCGAAAGAATTGCGGTGCTGCCTCCTAGTGAAGGATTACCGATACTGCTGTTGGGAGAACCTCCTAAAACTAACAATTCACCGCAGCAAATGACAGCGATCGCACCGAAACGGAATGTGGTGGGGCGATCGCGGAACAGAAACCACGACAATAACCCACTAACCATCGGGTAGATAAAGAACAGTGCGATCGCCATTCCAGTTGTGACTTGAGCGATCGCAATGTAGATTAGCACCTGAGACAAGAACAAAAAGCACCCACTCACAACCGACAATAGCAAAATCCGCTTGGTAGCTGTATTAGCAGCTGTGGGATTTCCTCGCACTGAAGCGGCCAAGTTTTCTAAATCTTGCCATAATGTTGGATGCAACATAGGAGATAGCAATACCATCAGTGGTACCACTACCATAAACCGGAGCGTCAAAATCAACAGAGTATTGCCCAAAGTCGGCGGTAGCAAGCGTTCTACATCTACTACTCCAAAAATTTGGGAACCTTCGTGGAAAATCACCTTGATGGCTATGTTATAAAGCGACGATATCACTGCCGATGAGACAATCAACAAGAAACCGACTTGCAACTGCGAAAAACCGGAGGAATTACGCGATCGCGATTCTGGGGGTTTTGCTTCCGGTTGCGGCTCTAGTGCAGTCAAAGGTGGTGATTTGGGTTTGCTCTGCGACACTCTGCGGATCACAGAATTTGGTTCAGTAGCGTTTCTTCTTCGTAAAGGTTGAGGTTGTATTGCTTCCGGCTTTGGCACAGATACAATAGGAGGCTCTGATGTTGTTTCGCTTTCTGACAAATCCTTATTGAAGACAGAAATGGGTTCAGCAGCGTTTTCCTGCGATGGCGGAACTACAGGAGCAGTAGGCTCTGATGTCGTTTCTCTTTCCGACAAGTCTTTGATAGGAACAGAAATCGGGTTTGAGGTGTTTTCTCTAACAACAGGAGACTCTGATGTTGTTTCTCTTTCCGACAAGTCATTGCTAGGGATAGAAATCGGGTTCGCAGCGCTTTCTCTAACAATGGGAGGCTCTGATGTTATTTCTCTTTCCAACAAGTCTTTGATGGAGACAGAAATTGTGTTCGCAGTGTTTTCTCTAACAACGGGAGGCTCTAATGTGGTTTCTCTTTCTTCTAAAAATTGATCCGGGATCGCGGAAATTGGCTCAGAGGAATTTTTTACTACTTCGCTAAAGGTTGGCGGGGATGTTTCAGAAGGATTGTTTTTTTCTGGCTCAGTAAACTGCAAAACAGTAGGCGTACCTGCTGCTGGTTTGCGTGAAGTTTCTTCTATAGTTTTTTCTAGTTCTCCATGCAGGCGGTTAACAAACTCCGCCAAAATCGTTTCCCCTTGCTGTTGCTGGCTATACATCCGTGACAACTGTTGGGAAAGATTACTTTGATAGTTTTTTAGCTCCTGTTGTAGTGAGTTAAAAGTAACAGTAACGGTATCATCCAGGCTGTCAAACATGTGTTCGACTTTTTCGTTGATTTCACCTACTACATTGCTGCTCACTTCAGCGGACTTCAGCGCAGCTTGTTCGTAAGACTTACCCTCTATGCTTTGGTTCGCTAAATTTGCCAGAGAGGATTGCAGTTGTGAAGATATATGTTTTGCCAGAACTTCTGCCAGTTGACGAATTAAGACTTGCTGTTCGGTGATTTGGCGCACTTGTTGTAAATGCTCTTTTTCCTCTACCAAGCCTTGAATCTCATCGGATAACCGATTTTTTTCTGACTGAAGTCGCTTTACATCTTCCTGCAACGCTCTGAGGACATTCTGCTGAAGATTTTCTAAGTCTTCAACTACAGCCCAAAGAGCATTTTCTGCTGCTCTAGATAGCTCGCCTCTGACTCTTGGGTTTTCTGGTTGCTTCTCGAATCGCCCCATTAGCTTCTAACCTCTAACACCTTGACGATAAAGCTGCTTCCGGTACGCTTTATTGGCGCTCATCCTAATTTCCTGTATTTTGTCAGATAAATTAAAAATTTTAACAGCACTTCCGCATTTCAACGTAATTCTGTCATACTGAACACAACTTGGCAAAGCACCAAATATACCTTACTGCTTAATAATCAGTATTTTTTCAGCATTGATTAAGTATTTAGCCATTCGATTTTGGACTCCGGTTTTCCTCAGTCGAACGATTTTAGATTGTCGTATGGCTGTAACTAGCTTGAAATGACACCTTTTTTATTTTTGATCCGTTTCATGTACATCAATATAATATTTGCCAATGAGATTTTTACTTTTAAATAAATCTCACTCCAAATAAATATTTATTGTTTTGCTACCAATAGTAATTCTCAAAGACTTGTAGATGCGTGTGCTTAGAGGATGTTTAAAAAATCCTCTTCTTGCTAGCAAAACGTTTTAGATCCTCCTAAATCCCCCTTAAAAAGGGGGACTTTGATTCCGGTTTCCCTCCTTTTAAGGGGGGTTAGGGGGGATCAATAAGTGCCTAAAATCACAACTAACCACTTTTCAAACAACCTCTTAGGCGGAAAGTTATCTGCCTTGCGAAACTATTTGTAAATTTCTGTGGAATGTAACTTGTGTGACAGTTTATATCTCTAAATGGAGATTAAAGTATCTTTCTGTGGAAATTCAAAGTTACGCTATCCCCTGCACAACATTCTAATGAATGAGCAGCAATTCTGCAAAAACACGCTTTTTTGCTGTTCTTGCAGTCTAGGTTCTACTTTAAGTAGATTTAGTAGATGAAAAAGTTAGGAAAATATTAATAATTCTTAGAGAAATAAAATTCGGGCGATGCTAAAAATGGCAGCGCTAAGTAAAGCACTCACAGGGATTGTAATTAGCCACGCAGCAGCAATACCTTTTAGTGTTTGGAACTTAATCGACTTAATATTTTGCACTAGTCCAATACCAACTACACCGCCGACGAGAGCGTGGGATGTGGAGACTGGTAAACCTAGCCGGGAGGCGATGAGGATGGTGGTAGCAGTAGCAAGTTCGGCACAAAATCCACTACTAGGTTGCAAGGCAATGATGTTTTCGCCAATGGTGGCAATGACTTTTTTTCCCCAGACAGCTAAACCACCAACAATACCAGCACCACCAAGGATTAAAATCCAAAGGGGGATGGTAAGACCATCTGTAGGTACGCTGCCAGTGCGATTGATGTAAACGATCGCAGCTAAAGGAGCGATCGCATTTCCCACATCATTAGAACCATGAGCAAAGGCAACAAAGCAAGCACTTAGTAGCTGAAATCGACCGAATAATCTTTCTACGGGATTAGGAATTGGGGACTGGGGACTGGGGACTGGGGATTGGGGATTGGGAAACACTTCTTCAGTTTTTTGTAACTGTCGCCAACTAATGATTGTGAGTCCAACTGCTGTGATCGCACCCGTTAACAGTGGGATGTCGTAAGCGGGGATATTGAAACCAACTTGCTCAATTACAAAATTAGTTAGCGGTTCAGTCAGCGATGGCAATACAATCACGCCGAATACACCTAGCAGCGCAGTACTCAACCACGGAATCCATTCTTGTAATTGCACTACTTGATTGGGTTGATCTAAAATCCAGTGCTTGATTTGACTGTAAAATAAAGCAGCGATCGCACCACTAATTAACGGCGTTAAAACCCAGCCAATGCTAATTAAGCCAATTGATGCCCAATCAATTGCACCTACTCCTAAAGCTACCCAACTAAATCCTGCGATCGCACCAACAACGGCATGAGAAGATGAGACTGGTAAACCGCGTGATGTGGCAATTTGCAACCACACACCACAGGATATTAGTACCGTTACCATCCCAGTAACTAATATTTGGGGTGTAGCTGCGAAGAAGGCGGGATTAGCAATTTTCGTTGCGAGAGTTTCCGTTACCTCATGTCCAAACAACACAGCACCCGTAAACTCTAATACCCCAGCAATTATTAGCGCTTGTTTGAGAGTGACAGCTTTGGAACCGACAGAGGTTCCCATCGCATTAGCAACATCGTTTGCTCCGAGATTCCAGGCGACGTAGAAAGCTAGTAGAGCAACGAAAAGTAGGGTAATAAGCATTTTGTTGGGGACAAGAGGAAAGTGAGAGGGATGAGGATGAAACTTGAGTTTTTAGGGATTTCCAAGAAATAAATTATCCAAATAAACAAACCACAGAGACACAGAGAACACAGAGGAATAAGGAGGAGAGAGTTTTTTCGCCAGTTTTCTGAGTATTTTTTTATTTGGAAGTCCCTTAAGGGTAAACTTTGAACCTTTTAGCTTCGTCGTTGAACCTTTTAGCTTCGTCGTTGAACCTTTTAGCTTCATCGTCGAACCTTTTAGCTTCATCGTTGAACCTCTGAGCTTCGTCGTTGAACCTTTGAGCTTCGTCGTTGAACCTTTGAGCTTCGTCGTTGAACCTTTGAGCTTCGTCGTTGAACCTTTGAGCTTCATCGCTGAACCTTTGAGCTTCGTCGTTGAACCTTTGAGCTTCATCGTTGAACCTTTGAGCTTCATCGCTGAACCTCTGAGCTTCATCGTTGAACCTCTGAGCTTTAAAATTCTAGTTTTAACACTCCCCCATCTTCCTTTTACGGATAAATTAAGATTTTATAAGTATCCGGTGTGGGTGCGATCGCTTGCTCAACAGCTGCTGATAAATCTTTTAATGGATAGCGATCGCTAATCAACGCTTGTACGTCAATCCGCTGATTAAATACAATGTCAGCCGAAAGATTCTGAAGTCGATAAGATGAGCTATAACTGCCTATCAAGTCGATTTCCCGACGGTAGAGGATATTCGGGTTAATGGGAATTTCCACCTCATCAGGAAATTCGGCGAAAAATAAGATTTTACCGCCTTTGCGGGTACTATCAAGTGCTTGAAAGAAGGCTTTTTCACTGGGAACAGCCAGCAAAGTAACATCAACACCTAGCCCCCCAGTTAAGGCAGAGATTTTGGCAGGTAAATCGGGATCGCGTGCATCAAAAGCCGCCTCTGCACCGACACTCAAGGCTTTATCAATTCTAGAGGGTAGTAAATCGGTAGCGATCGCTTTTGCTCCGAAATACTTCACCAACATGATAAACATTAACCCAATTGGCCCCGCACCAGTAACTAATACAGTTTGTCCTGGAGCAACTTGAGCTTTTCTCACCGCCTTCAAGCAGCAGTTAGTTGGTTCTACAAAACTCGCTTCTTCAAAACTGATATTATCCGGGATGGGAATCAACCCACCATTTTCCACAATATGTCCAGGAACTTTGACATAATCGGCAAAACCGCCACCACTGGCGTTAAAGCCTGCGGTTGTGGAGATGTTTTTGTAAACATCGCACATAGAGAAATTATCATTTAGGCAGTAGGCGCAACGCATACAAGGGATGTGGTGCATCACTGCTACCCGTTGTCCAACTTGCCAATCTTTGACATTATTGCCTATAGCTGCGATCATGCCGGCAGTTTCATGTCCAAAAATGCGCGGCGGTTCATACAGTGGATAACGAATTTTCTTAATATCTGACTGACACAATCCCACAACCCGCACCTGTACCAGCACTTCATCTGGTTCCACAGTTGGAACTGGGATATCTTCGTAAGAAAGTTGATTAACGCCTCTAAATACCTGTGCTTTCACGCTAGTTTTTCCCCACTCAACGATACTAGATGTAACATTAGTGGTGAACTTTAAGCTATCAGATTTGAGATTTCTGTGTTTTAGCTCGATAGAATTTTACAGGCGTATATCAGTATTTCTTTGCTGAGTAAATCAAATAGCTTTCTAAGAGATAAGGGTGTATTAGGGCTTGCGTAACGCTGTATTATTTTTAAATATTTTCTCAATATTTTCTTCGAGACGCTAGCAATGACTATTCGCCATGCGACTGAAACTGACTTACCTGCAATTGTGGCAATTTATAATGCTGCAATTCCTAGCCGCATGGCAACTGCTGATTTAGAGCCAATATCTGTAGAAAGTCGCCTTCTTTGGTTTAAGGCGCGATCACCTTCACAACGCCCACTTTGGGTAATCGAAGTGGAGGAAGTAATTGCTGGATGGCTTAGTTTCCAACCCTTTTATGGGCGGCCCGCCTATAATAAGACTGCCGAAATTAGTATTTATATAGCCCCTCAATTTCATCGCTGTGGTTTGGGAAGACAACTATTAGGACAAGCAATTAGCGAAAGCCGTAGTTTGGGTTTAAATACCCTGTTGGGCTTTATTTTTGCCCACAATCAGCCTAGTTTAAACCTTTTTAAAACATTTGGTTTTCAACCTTGGGGACATTTACCTAAAGTTGCCGAAATTGACAGCCTTGAACGAGATTTAGTAATCATGGGACTTAGAATTCTTGACATTCCCACAGATTAAAAACGTAACCTGTCAATGATTGTGATTGAGTTTTCGTAAAGAGACATTTATTTTATAATCAGGAGTTTTTATTGTAATAAATTCTTTGTTTTAGCTAGTTTTAGCCAGTTGGGATATTCAGTCATTAGTAAATCATAAAGTTCTTGATCTGCTATACTTTCTGGATCTTGTAAACTGAAGAAATCTGAATTATCAACATAGCGATCGCTCATTTCATCCAACCGTTCTAAGAAGGTAAAATCACTTGTCTTTGCTTGAGATAACCAGCCTAAAATACCTTTACCCTTAGCATCCTTACGTGACTTGCCAATAGCCATAAATTGCCAAAAAATAGGTTCATAGGAAGACTCTTTAAGATACTGTTCTGTTTGTGGTTCGTCAGATGTTGCTCCATCTGTAACAAACATGATATAAACTGGTTGACTTAAGGGCGTAGTATTTTCTTGACCCGCTTTTTTAGATACTGGAAAATAAACTTTTCGAATCATATTGATAGCTTTACCATAGTAAGTACCACCTTCGAGCGGATACTGTTTTAGTAGATTTGGAATAAAATTTTTAAAATTTTCAATAGTCATTGCACCTACATTATGGGTTTCAACTCCGAATAGAAATATATCAATAGAGGCATTTTCATCAAAACGACATCCTAAAGCAAGAATTTTTTCAGCGAACCTCTGGATTTTACCTGTGCAATAGAGCGAACTCATTGAACCAGAGATATCAAGACAAAGTACAACCTTAGCTTTATGATTGGTCAGATTTACTTTTTGAAGTGATATATCTGCTTTTTTAGTAAGATTAAAAATATGTGGTGCTTCACGTTCAAGCTTTTTATCTAATACTATATTTTCTTGATTTTTATAGGCTTTTTTATCACTTTCTACTTTCGGATATTCTTGACTTTTTTCTTGTTTAGTCTCTCCAATATATTTATCTACAAAACGTTGTAGCCCAGAACTATATCCTTCTCCTACTGCTTGAAATCTCCATTCATTGTCCTTTTTATACAAGCGTCCAAATTCCAAAGATGTCTCTTGAGAAAAAGCCTCCCTTAAGTTATAACGAGCCAGAGAACTTTTGCTTTCGTGATTGTAAATCTTGATAAAGGCATTTTTTATTTGGCTAAAGTTTTGATTTTTTTCTTGCCCTTCATGAATAGTGACAACAAAAACTATTTCCTGAATAGCTGGGTTGACTTTTTCCAAATCAACATAAATAGTCTCGTCATCTCCATTACCCTCTCCAGTTCTATTATCTCCTGAGTGTTTTAAAGAACCATCGAGTGATTGCAGATTGTTGTAGAAAATGAAGTATTTTTCATCGGGTATTTTAGCATTCGCTTCTAACATAAATACGGAAGCATCAATATCATAATTTTGTCCAGCTTGATTTGTTTGCCAACCCAAGCCAATAGCTACTTTTTTTAAATTAGGAGCTTCTTTAGAAAGATTAAATCTACCACCTTTGCTTAATTCAATTTCCATTTCATATACATCCTATAAATTTAATTTTTGTTAATTAATTTACACAAAAAAGGGGGTATTCATGACTCTTACCCCCTTTTTACTGATTACTTTTTGAGATAGCTACTAAGCAGCATATCGTTCTACAAAACTTTGTAGCCCTGATTTATAACCAGCACCGACAGCTTGGAATCTCCATTCCCCATCTTTTCGATAAAGCTTACCAAATTCAATTGCAGTTTCTGCGGAAGCATCTTCATCTAATTCATACTTAGCAATTTGTTTTTCTGTGGCGTTGTCATAAATTCTGATAAATGAGTTTCTGACTTGTCCAAAATTTTGCTTTCTTTGCTCTGCTTCATGAATGGTAACGACAAAAACTATTTCTTGAACCGAAGCATCAACTTTGCTCAAATCAATTTGAATTGTTTCATCATCTCCAAGCCCTTCTCCGGTTCTGCTGTCTCCTTCATGTTTTACAGAACCATCTGGTGATTGGGAGTTGTTATAGAAAACAAAGTATTTTTCATTAGGAATTTTTCCGTTAGCACCTAACATAAAGATAGAAGCATCAAGGTCAAAAACTGTACCTGTATCTGTAACGTTGATATCCCATCCTAAACCAATACCAGCATTTTTTAAGCTTGGTACTTCTTTTGAAAGATTGATTCTTTCGCCTTTGCTGAGGTTTATTGACATAATTACTCCCTATTTTTTCAAAACGAATTTTATGCAGAGTTGTTATTGAGTTGGGTAACTCAATAAGTAGTTAGGCATAGACTTTCATAAGTCCCTGCAAACCATTAACATTAATGCCGTTACCAATAGCTGCCATTTTCCACTCGTTATTGTGATTGTAAATTTCAGCCATGATCATCCCGGTCATTCCTTTGTATTCAGAACCAGATAAATGATATTTGGCCAGTTCTTGATTGTTAGATGTATTTACCAAGCGCACAAAGGCATTTTGTACCTGTGCAAATTCTTGCTTACGAGCAATACAGTCGTAAATATTAACCGTAAAAACTAATTTGACGATCTCTTTTGGTAGTCGAGCTAAATCTACAATAATTTGCTCGTCATCACCTGTACCTGCACCAGTGAGATTATCACCCAAATGGGTAATAGCTCCTGATTTGTGCAATAAATTTCCAAAGTAAAGAACGTTACCGATATCTGTTATTTTGTCATTTTTATCTAAACAGATTACAGAAGCATCCAAGTCGCAGTTTTGAGTATTACCGAAAGCCCCAAAAAAACTGCCACCAGAACGTTTTGCTATATCCCAGCCTAGTCCACACATCAGCTTTGTTAGCCCAGGTGCTTCTTTAGAAAGTGAGATACGTTGCCCTTTTTGTAGGTTGATTACCATGTGATAATTTTGAATATATTCAAACTGCGAATGTTTTTAAGTATTTGATTAGGTAGCTATTCGTATTAGTCTTTATTAAAAATTACTTCTAGCTTTTTAACTTTGTTAATTTCCACTAATTTTTGTAACTTAAAATTGGCAGACAAAATCATGCTCCATTAAAGTAATGAACAATAAAGCTACAAATTTTTATTGTATGATTCCGTTTTTATGTCGGAGTTAGCTAAGGCGTTTATCTATTTGAGTTGAATAATAATACGCTGCATAATTGAAGACATATCATATTGTTATGCGCTCTATCGTAGTCACATTTAAAAGCAGTGTAATCAGGAAAAACACGTAATGTCCAAGATTTTTGTATTTATACAACATATTTTTTGCCAGTATTACTGATCTAATTGCCGTTATAAAGTAGACTATAACTGCGCTAAACTATTAAAAATTATTGTCTTTATGTTTGAATCCAAGTGAAAGTTCGGAGTCTAGGACTTTATTGTCAATAAGTTATAGCAGTACCAATGTTCTGATCGTTTGATACTGCGATCGCTACAATTATTTATCAGAGCAAGCAAATGTAGAGACACAAAATTTTGCATCTTTAAATATTTATTAACAACGCTGCAACTGCGTTAACAACACAACAATTTCATCAATAGCCTGACGCAGAATGGTTGCAGGTTGCTCCGATTGATTCACAATAATACTAAAAACTATCGGCTCATATTTAGGCGCATTTATATATCCAGATAGAGAGACTACACCTGTTAATGTACCTGTTTTTGCTTGCACAATGCCCTCAGCAGATGTGTTTTGAAAGCGCCCTTTTAAGGTTCCAATTTTACCTGCTACGGGTAAAGATGCGCGATACACATATCCTGCTGGTGTTCTTGCCATCCCTCGCAAAGTTTGTACAAAAGCTTCTGGTGTCGCTAAGTTCCGACGTGATAAACCCGAACCATCTACTAAAATATAATTTGCTGGATCAACTCCCAATTGAGTTAAACTAGCTTTGACAGCTTCTAAACCAACATCAACGCTAGTTTTAGTTTTCACTCTGGGTTTTTCCCCAGCTAATGCTCTCAATAGTGCCTCAGCATAAAGATTATTACTATTTTGAAGAGTTTCCATTAATAATTCAGATAAAGGTGGTGACTCTACAAAAGCTATTTCTTCTTGATTAACACCACCATTTACTACTAATGTTTGTCCCAAAGTAATTTTCTCTGTTGCCAAAGCAGTACGGAAGCGCCGTAAGAAGTAATAATTAGGATCAACTACAGGCAAATCTATTAAAGACGGTTCTGAATTCGTTGTTAGTTGTCCTTGAATTCGCAATACTGTTCCTGATAATTCACGGGTAACATTGATGTAGCTTGGTTGATTTTGGGCAACGGTTACGGACTGATTAATTGTCCGCCACTGTTTCGCCTCGCCAACATCAGTCCATACCACTTGTAAAGATTTACCTACAGCCTGCGGTACAAGTTTTAAACTAAAAATATTTTGATTCAGAATAAAGCTGTTAACTGGTGCGCCATAGTCTGACTGCACATCTTCCCATTGCCAGGTTGGGTTAACAATATCCCCTTGAATATAACTATCATCAGCTATCAACCTCTGAATTTGAGTAATACCTTTCTGTTTTAGCTGCTGTGCTAATGTTTGCAGTTGAGTATCACTTAAGCTGGGATCTCCCCTACCGACAACACGTAAAACACCATTGCCATTCTGATAAATAGAGGTGCGAATCCGAAAATTAGCACCCAATTGCTGCAATGCAGCTGCTGTTGTCAGCAATTTGAGGTTAGAAGCAGGAATAAAATATTTCTGAGCATCCCGACTATAAAGAGTTTGCCCACTTGACAGGGGTTGTACCAAAATTCCCCAGCGCACCCGACTAAATAAAGGACGATTGATTACAGCATCTATAGCTGTTCCCAGTTGGGTAGAGCAAATTGATTTTGTACTGGTTGTTGGCGCGACTTGGGTTTGTGCTTTCGCAACTCTAGAACTAAATCCTATCTGGCTAGTCAAGAATATTAACAAAACACCCAGTGGTTGATTGAAAATCTTAAGTCTCACCAATTTTCCTTATCCCAAAGATAGATATTTTTAGTTTGCCAACAACTTCTTTCCGGAGAGAGAAGAATTGGCTCAGTAAAGTTACTTAACTAGTATAGGGAAGATGTTCACATGTTTCATACGTGGCCGATGTCTACGACGGGCTGCGCCTACGCACAAACATAATTTATGGGACTACAAAATAGAAACGTAAGTCAACCTGCACATACTACAGAAATACGAAATCGAGGCAACAGTGTGAGTACATTTTTATCTGGAGTAGCTGTATTACTCTCTACTTTGGCTTTGGGATGTAGCGGCTATGTAGCTTATGAAGTTTTCACGTTACGGCAGACACTAAATGCTAGTAATACAGTCAGTAGCACCATTCCCACTCAAGTGCCAAGTCCTACAGCTACAACTTCTCCACAAGCAACAGCCTCACCATCTCCAGCCAGTGCTACAACTTCAGCAATTAGCCCTGGTCAATTTGTGCAGCCTGCTTTTGGCAAAAAGGCAGAAGTTGAGTTACTTTCAGCAAAGCGAATTAAAGATCCAGAAACTGGAAACCGTGATGTGGTAAATCTGCAAATGCGGATTCGTCGCCTTGCCACAGACGCAGTTGTTGGTGATATTATATCGGTGGCTAGTACAACAGCCCGTAATCCTGAGACTAGCGTAACCTACAAAGGAATTGCTCTCAATCGTTCAACAGGAAGCGTTTCTTTGTTTCAAGTACGCCCACAAGCCTCCGCAGATGCTTATATCTGGCTAAGAGTTCCCGATGGTGTTAATAACTTGGACATTTTTGTGCCAGATACAGCCGCATTTAAAAATGTACCAATTTCTAATTAGTCCTCTATCGGACAATACGGTTCAAAAGACGCGATAAATTGCGTCTCTACAATAAGGGTTTTGTTGCTCATTCTAAACTGTATTGCTCTATCGGATTAATTTTGATAACATGCAAAATTCCCAACTTCTTTATGAAGTCGGGAATCGGAACAACTTAACTCAAACAAAATTATTTCATACTCTAAATTAGCAACCCCAAATTAAAGATGGTAGATCACTAAGGTTGCAATTCAATAAAGATTACTCCTCTTCTTCTTCGTCTTCTCCGAACACTGCATCTATAAGTTCTTGTGCGCGTTCGTCTGAAATTTTTAAGGCTTCTTGAAGTTCAGAGATATAATCTTGTTCAGCTTCGGGTACTTCTTCGTCAATTCCCACAACTAAGATAGCTGTGATGTATGCAGCTTCACGATAACCTCTATTGGGCAAGGATTCGATGGACTGGGCGATTAAATCTTCTGGTTCTTCTTCTTCAATCAAGCTGACGACTTTTTCGGTCAATTCTTCAAAGTCTTCTTCAGAGTAATCTTCAAATAAGTCAACCCGACCGAGAAATTCACTTAAAGCATATTCTTCTGTGGAAGAAATACCTTCACCATCGGCTGCTGCGGAAAAAAGTCCAAGGAGTGCGATCGCAACTTCTGGTTCTAGAGCAACTGAACTAACACTACGGCCTTTGGGCAACTTGCGTTTAGACATAATTATCCTCTAAAAGTTACGTGATATTTTAGGAAGTCATATTTTGCGGTTTATAATGCTTCCTCGATTTATGATTCCCAAAATAATGCGGAAATATACATTGGGATGAATCTTTTTTTCATAAAAAATACGCAGAGAATATATTTATCTGCGTATAAAAACGGTTAAATTGCCTTAACGATCGAAGTTTTTAGTACTTGTGTGTACACCATAGCTTATAAAGGGGAGGGAATTAGATGTTCTAGTTTCCCCTTTCTAATGTTATTTTGGCGATCGCATTTGTTGATTTGGCGTTCGCATTTGCTGATTTGGCGTTCGCATTTGTTGATTGGGCGTTCGCATTTGCTGATTTGGCGTTCGCATTTGCTGATTTGGCGTTCGCATTTGTTGATTCAGCGTTTGCATTTGCTGATTTAGCGTTTGCATTTGCTGATTTAGCGTTCGCAGTTGCTAATTGCACTTATTCTCAAACAGCAAAAACAATCTGCTCAAATGCGATTCTCTAATAGAGAACCCAATACTACTCGGGTTTTGGATTTTGAACTCAGAATTGGGTTTGGCGAAAAGGTGAAAGGGGAAGGGTTAAAGGTTTTTTCTTTCCCTTTTCCCCTTCCCCTTTTCCCCTTAACCGACAAGTATTGATAGAGAACCAATTAAACACTTATTGATTGGTTCTTCGAAAGCCGTCACCAGTACAATTCACTATAAGATTAAGCTATCTCTACGCAAAAGGAAAGGGAGCAGAATTAAGAGAATTCCTGTATCTTTCTCCCCTTCTCCTTGCTCCCCTACCTCTCTAGTCTGAATTATCAAAAAGCGTTACAGCTTCGTCCCACACTCAGCACAGAAGTTGTGGTTAGGAGCATTTTTGGCATTGCAGTTACTACAATAAACTGGCTCTGCTGCTGCTTTGGGCGGTTGCTTCTGCAAGCCGACCATTTGAGCGTTGCTCTTACCAGGGGCTACCATTGGATAGCAGTTTTCGTCTCTGGTGACGTGGACATTTAAGATTACTGGGCCTTTGTGTGCCAGCATTTCGGCGATCGCATCTTTTAATTGACTGCGATCGCTAATTACCATACCTTTAATGCCATAAGCTTTTGCTAACAACTCTACGTCTGGCATCCCTACTTCCATGTTGGAGCATGAGTAACGCTCACCATAGAAGGCTTGCTGCCACTGGCGCACCATTCCTTGCCAGCCGTTATTGATAATTATTGTCTTGACATTTATTCCATACTGTGCAAGTGTACCAAGTTCCTGCAAACACATTTGGAAACTGGCATCACCGCTAATACAGATGACTTCTTCATCAGGAAATGCCACTTTCGCGCCCATTGCAGCAGGTAAGCCAAAACCCATTGTTCCCAAACCAGCGCTAGAAATCCAGCGCCTTGGGCCATTCTTGAGGAATTGTGCTGCCCACATTTGATGTTGTCCCACATCTGTGGTGTAGAAAGCCTGGGGTGCCTGGCTACTAACTTCTACAATCACTTCTTGGGGTGAAATGCTGTCGGCATGATGCGGCACTATTAGAGGATACTCATCGCGCCAACGATTAACTAAATTTAACCACTCTTGGTTTTGATTAGGTGTAGCCTTAACGCCTGTTTCTTTGCAGCGACGCAACAAGTCTACTAAGACGTTCCGCACATCGCCGACGATGGGCACTTCGGGAACGCGGTTTTTGCCGACTTCAGCAGGATCGATGTCGATGTGAATGACTTTAGCGCGGGAGGCGAATTCGTCTAATTTGCCTGTAACGCGATCGTCAAATCTAGCACCGACGCAAATCAGCAAGTCACAATCACTTACAGCAAAGTTAGCGTAAGCTGTGCCGTGCATCCCCAACATTCCCAAAGCTAGAGGATGATGTTCGTCAAAGGCACCGATCCCCATTAAGGTTGTGGTGACAGGGATATTGAATAATTCAGCTAGTTCTTTGATTTCTTCATGGGCACCAGCTGCGATCGCACCACCACCGATATACAGTAGAGGACGGCGACTTTCAGTAATCAACTGAATTGCAGCATTAATTTGCCGGGGATTTCCCTTCACCGTGGGACGATAACCGCGTAACTTTACTGAACCTGGTTTTACAGGTACATAGTCAAATTCTTCTAAAGCTACATCCTTGGGGACATCAATTAAAACTGGCCCTGGTCGTCCAGTGCTAGCGATGTGGAAAGCTTCGGCGACAATTCGCGCCATATCTTTGGGATCACGCACTACATAAGAGTGCTTCACGATGGGTAGCGTAATGCCGTAAATATCGGTTTCCTGAAAGGCATCTGTACCAATGGACGGACGTGCTACCTGCCCCGTAACCACAATCATTGGGATTGAATCCATGTAGGCGGTGGCGATCCCTGTCACCAAGTTGGTTGCTCCTGGCCCAGAAGTGCCAAAACATACTCCTACCTTCCCAGTTGCACGGGCGTAACCATCTGCGGCGTGGGCTGCGCCTTGTTCGTGTCTCACAAGAATGTGCTTAATAGCACCAGTTGCTTCCACCTTATACAGGTCGTCATAAATTGGTAGAATTGCCCCACCAGGATAACCAAAAATATAATCAACGCCGTGGCGATGAAGGCTGTCAAGTAGAGCAAAACCGCCAGATGCACGTTTGGGCAAGATTGGCGGGCTAGAAGCACGAGACTGTTTGTGATTCTCAGTTTGTGGGAGACTAATTTGGGAGAGCGATTCTCCTGCGGAGACACTTCGTGAACGCACGGTCAAACCTCAGACTATAGCTAAAGTTAATGCTGAATTCTGTAGTTAAGATTTCATTTTAGTTGAAAACTTCAATGAAAACCTGATTAATTTTTATATTAGATATAAAGATAGATTATTAGCCTACATTAATTAAATTACGTCTTGCAAGACATTGCGGGTATTTTTCCAAGCCCAGACACCGACAACAACAACAACAACACTCATTGCTACCAGCACAGTTCGCAAGCCCAAAACATCAGTTAATGGCCCAGTAATTGCTAAGGGTAACGCCAGAGCGATGTTTACGGCATGATTTTGAAAGCCAAATACTTTACCGTGCATGGTAGATGGTGTTTGCTGTTGAATTAAAGTTTGCATGGGTACGCCAATTAGGGCAGCACCTATACCCAAAAATGCACAGAGTACTAGCGCCAGTAATAAGTTGTGCGTAAAAGTGAACACCCCTAAAACTAGTGCCATCATCAAAAATCCAATTAAAGGTAAGGGTTTGTGATGCAATTTATCACCCCAGTGACCTAAAATCGCTGCACCAGATACCATACCCACCCCTGCTGCTGCTAAGAAAAAGCCAAACTGTTTTTCTTTTAAACCAAACTCTTCAGCTAATCGGATTGTCAGCACTGTTAACGCTGCAAACACACAATATAAAGTTGTCAGTTGCAGCATAGCGTTCAAGATCAAAGGGTTTTTCTTGAGATAGCGTAGGCTTTCAGTGAATTCAGCCCAAGGGTTATTTGATGCCCGATGTTCCCTCAGTCGTTTGGGTTCTTTAAATTTAATCGGTTGCATGATTGCAGCCGACAATATGTATAATCCACCAACCACAAGCTCTTGACCGTATTCTTCTCCCATCCAGCTTTTCGCCAAACTCAAAATAGGCTCTCCTATAGCAAAGCCAACAATTAAAGCTCCCATCATCGTGCTGGTAAACAGCGCATTGGCTGCTAACAAATTCTCTCGCTTCACCAACAGAGGAATGGCTGCTTGTTCAGCGGGTGCAAAAAACTGCGTCACCGTAGAGATGGCAAAAGTCAGGATTAATAGAATCAGAAACTGTCTTGGTAACAAGGGAAGACACAGCGTTAATATTCCCCGGACAACATCTGAGCCAACCATAATTAGCTTTTTTGGCAAGCGGTCAACAAAGATACCACCAGCAGATCCGAACAAAATTGCTGGTATTGTAAAGGACAGCATCAAAGTTGAGTACATCGAGTTTTGTGCCAACCCAGGAAGCGGTGAATAGTTCTCCAAGAGAGCAATCATCAAAACGAAGAAAACCTTATCTGCTAACTGGGACACTAGTTGTCCAATCCACAGGAGCATAAAACCACGGTTTTTTAGCAGTGCGCCAAACCCGTTATTAACAGCAGCTGGTTCAGTTGGAAACATTTAGATACTTTCTTTCTTTGGGTAGATGGGACATGGGGAATGGGATATTGGGCATTGGGTATGGGCTATGGGCTATGGGCTATGGGGTATAGTTTTTCTTGACTGTCCCCTGTACGCTATCACCTGTAACCTTTTCCCTTCCCCACTCCTAACTCCTAACTCATAATTCTATTGTCCGGACTATTTGCTTCATAGCGCTTTAACAGCATAAGCAAAAACTCAGCTGCTGTCAGATAACCTTTGGGTGGAGAAATTTCAATGGATGAATCTACCCAACAGCCTTTTACAGTTTGGGGAGATTTCCAAATGGATAAATGGTCGACTGCTGGCTCTGCATAAAAGTTATTTTGCCCACTGCCTAGTAAAGATGAACTCCAATGGGTGAAATAATCATGGCTCATCCGATGAATAGGGAAATTACCCTTTAGTGGTACTCCCCATCCATCTATAGCAATAAAAGCTTTGACACTACCACCCAAGAGTTGCCACAAATGCGCTGCCCCTATTGCCCCAACTACGCCAGCACTAAAGCTTATGAATATAATTGGTGATTTTAAAGAGTCGGTCAAGCAATACCTGCGGTAAGCTACGCTAACGCGCAAAAACTGCAAAATGTGCAATGCTGATAAAACCGAAATATCTTTACCTGGAAAAACCAGTATATTAGATTGATTTTTCGCAATTGAACCATTAGGAATATTTAAGCATTCCGATATAAAGGATTCAGTGAAGGCTGGGTCGTGGATTCCAGGGCAAATAATGATGCTCATCTCTCTGTGCGTGGCAGCTTTCAAAATTATGAATAACTTAAACCTACTACAAGGGTCTATTAACTGTTCACGTTTACTAAAAAATGATGGGAGATGAAGGGAGTATTTTCACTAAATTGTTACAAGTAAAACTTAATTAATAGTATAATTACTTAATATCATCCAAAAATATTCAACGGTTTGTGCGATCGCTATAGGTTGTGTTCTCTTGCAAAAAAGCATAAATTTAATACAGCAGTTTGTAAGTAAATGAGGTACAGAGTGCCCGACTCAAAATCAGATATAAACAGTTTTTACATCTACCTCCTGCCTCCAAACGAGTATCTTTGTACTTCATACAAAAGAAAACTGCTGTATCTTGACAACTTAAGGTAGACTTTGGTATTACAAGAGCAGTGGTGATGAAACTCGCCTTCTGGAACAACCAGAGAACCGCCCATGTGGCTAATAGTTTCTAGTTCAATACTGCATTAACCTACTGTCAACAAGTAGGTGGTAAGAGCTAAAAATTATCGGTCAAGTTGGATTAGATAAAATGGGCGAAATTTTTTTTACAATTTTCAAAACAAGCTTCATAAAAATCAAGCTGCGATTTTTAGAACCTACCGAAATATTTAAGACAATTCAATCAATAGCGAGTATTGCTACTCAAAAAGCTACATTCTTTAATGTGACTAATACTTCTACTGATTTATTAATTTTCAAAATATTGAATAAACTTTTTGTAAATTCAGAAAGGCTCAATTTGATTGATATAACTCTGGCTTGTTATCAATCGAAAATATTTACATAAAAGTTTGTAACCGAATGCATATTACCGATAAGAAGACACTTCCACCCAAATACATTAATATAAACCATTCAGAAATAAAAGCAATTTGGATATGAAGAAATTACGCTATTTAGAACAGTTAATTGTCTTACCACAACTCAGCAAATGGTTAATCATATCCTTTGTGATTGGTATTCTTTCTGGTATAGGTTCTGCTACTCTTTTAGCATCATTGGAATGGTCAACTGATTGGCGAGAATCTCATCTTTGGATAATTGCATTATTACCACTGGGTGGCTTCTTAAGCGGTTGGATTTATCATCGGTTTGGCGAACGGGTAGAGGCAGGGAACAATCTTTTACTTGAAGAGATTCATAATCCCAAAGATATTATTCCTTTGCAAATGGCTCCTTTAGTTTTGCTAGGGACAGACCTAACTCATTTATTTGGAGGTTCAGCTGGTCGTGAAGGTACAGCCCTGCAAATAGCTACTTCACTTGCAGATCGGTTGACAAAGATATTCCACTTCAAACACACAGATCGACGAATTTTATTAATGGCTGGTTTAAGTGGGGGATTTGCTTCAGTTTTCGGGACTCCCTTAGCTGGAACCATCTTTAGTTTAGAAGTTTTAGCTATTGGTAAAATCCAACATGATGCGCTTTTTCCCTCTTTAGTTGCAGCAATTGTAGGCGATCGCGTTACCTTAATGTTGGGTTTGCACCATACGGCATATCGTCATGCCCCCGTTGTCCCAACAGTCACCGTCATGGGGCTAATTTCTGCAATTATCGCTGGCGCAATCTTTGGAACTGTAGCAATGATTTTTGCCAAGCTGACTCATAAAATCAGCCACATTTTTAAAGAAAAAATCTCCTACCCTCCTTTACGTCCTGCCATCGGTGGGGTGATTGTGGCGCTGGCTGTTTGGGCAGTCGGAACTACAAAATACATTGGACTGGGTATTCCTACAATTGTTGATGCTTTTAACACCCAATTATCACCCTGGGATTTTGCTGCGAAAATAGCTTTCACTGCTTTGACCTTGGGAGCAGGTTTTAAAGGAGGAGAAGTAACCCCTTTATTTTATATCGGTGCAACATTAGGCAATGCTTTGTCTTTAATATTGGCTTTACCTGCACCACTACTTGCAGGTATGGGGTTTGTTGCTGTCTTTGGTGGTGCAGCCAATACCCCTATCGCTTCAACTTTAATGGGAATTGAACTGTTTGGTTTAGAATCCGGAGTCTTTATTGCTATCGCTTGTGTAGTCAGCTATCTTTTTTCTGGTCATGCTGGCATCTATAAGGCACAACGTATTGGCTCAGGCAAATACCATTTTTTGCCTGTTAAAGAAGGACGAAGTTTAACTAGCCAGTCCCTACCCGGATTTCTCTCAAAGGGCGATGGGGTTTCCCCCGAAGTTCAGATATCTGACGACAAACCCTGACACTCAAAGTATGTCTTTTGATGTATTTTCGATTTTTCCACCTATCCTATCCCCCTGGGTGGGATAATAAGTTACTAGTAGGGAAAATGTGTAAGCTATTCCCTAACTTTATATTTCTCTGCACTCTGGTTATATTGAGGAACTAATTGTGGTTGCCACGCCGGAAAAAGTACAACACACCCACGAGCATCTATCAGGTAAAGACCGTGTAGCCGTACTGCTTATGGGCTACGGCGAAGTCGAAAGCTACGAAGATTTCGCCAACTATAATGAACAGGCTTTAAATCTACTGACAGCAAAATTCGCACCGGTACCAACCTGGATTTATCCGCCTCTGGCAAAGCTTTTGGCGCTATTTGACCGCCACGAGTGGGGACACACACACCACGATTTTATTTCCCCACACAACGCCATCTTTGAACAGCAGCGTGCTGGGATCGAGAAGAATTTACAAGAAAAATGGGGCGATAAGGTTCAAGTTTTCAAGGCATTTAACTTTTGTGCCCCTTTTCTACCCAATCAAGTCTTGGCAGAAATCAAAAACCAAGGCTTCGAGAAGCTGCTGATTTACCCACTGCTAGTTGTTGATTCTATCTTTACCAGTGGGATTGCGATCGAGCAAGTTAACAATGCTCTCGTTGAGTTGACTGATGGTGAGGAACACTGGGTTAAAGCACAGCGGTACATTCCTTCTTTCTTCAACGAACCAGCTTACATCAATTTGATGGCTCATCTGGTTGATGAGAAAATTGCTGAATTAGCAGGAGCTTATCTCCCTTCTCAAATCGGCATTGTGCTAATGAATCATGGCTGTCCCCATAAAGCTAAAGGCTTTACTTCTGGGATTGCCGAAAGTGAAGCAATGTACGATTTAGTTCGGGATAAGTTGATTAACCGCTATCCGTTAATCTCGGTGGGTTGGCTCAATCATGACACGCCCTTAATTGATTGGACACAGCCAAACGCCGAACAAGCTGCAAATAACCTGATTCAGTTGGGTGCAAAAGTGGTAATTTTTATGCCAATTGGCTTTGCCACAGAAAACCACGAAACGCTATTGGATGTACACCATATCATCCATGCTTTAGAGAAACAGCATCCTGGTACGAACTACGTACAAATGGCTTGCGTTAACGATCGCCCAGAATTTTTGGCAATGGTGGCTCAATGGGCTGATGATCATATTGCAGAGTTGTTGTCAGAGCAACCTTTGGCAGTTAATCCCCAACTCGCTGGAGATCACCATCACCACCACCATCATCATTAAGCTTTGAGTTTACGAGGGTGGGTCTAGCTTTGCCCACCCTACAACTAATTTACGCCTCGCAGCTTGCGAGTATTATCAACTAAACTCTGAGCAAATTCATCAAATCTTTGAGAAAGCTTCTCATCTACTAGCTTGCCTTCAGGACTGAATGCGCCCCAAGCTTGTCCGATCGCAATTTGTTCTGGAATTACCCAACCATGCACCCATCTGACAATTAGCCGTAGGTCATTTAATGCGTTACTATTTGACTGACCGCCCAATACGCTGATTAGTCCTGTCACTTTATCAGACAGTTGCTCAAAGCTCATCAAATCTAGAGCATTTTTCAGGACACCACTAACCCCACCATGATACTCAGGTGTGGCTAAAATTAATCCATCTGACTGGCTGACAGTATCCTGTAACCGCTTAACATCTGGGTATTCTAGATACTCTTTTGCGCCAGTACAAAACGGTAACTGCAACTGTCTTAAATCAAGAATTTCTACCTCTGCACCAAGGGCTTCTATCCTTTGCACTGCTACTTGTAAAGCAAGCTGCGTATAGGAGTTTGGTCTTAAACTACCACCAATACCAACAATTCTCACCATAATTAACCTACAAACTATTAACTAGCTACTATCACCAGATTTCTTAAAAAGCGGAATCGTTATGACTATGTTTATCTTAGCGATTTGTGTCCGAATGTGTCAAATTAATCTCTGCTGGAAAATTTGAGGATGAAAAAGTTAGGAGTTAGGAGCCAGAATAATTATCCAGGTTGCTCAAATTTATGTAATAACCGGAGAAACATGGGAATGCTTTTGTGTGGAAGTTAGACTAGATAAGAAAAGTGTAATTTCCAGTTATTACAATTTTTGGTAGAAGAATAGGCATAAAACCATAGCTCAACTTGTGCCAGCAGACAAAGGGTAATTATTATGACAAATTTGGGAAAAAAAGCATTGGTAAAAAGGCAGTCATCAAAGCGAGTTGCTTGGGTTGGTGCGAAGGCATTGCCCGCCGTAGGCATCGCAGCTAGCTTGATTATGTTACCAGGAATTTTCGGGAGTACCCCCGTCTTGGCACAAAAAGCAGAGAGTACTTCTAATACTTCTAGTACCTCTCTAAACTATGGTGATTTGCTCAAGAAAGCGAAGGCGGGAGAAGTCCAAAAAGTAGAGCTTGACGAAACCGAACAGCTAGCCAGAGTTTATCTCAAAGGGCAAAAGGAAAATACGCCACCGCAACAGGTGAGACTTCTGGCGCAAAACACAGAGTTAATTAACATACTCAAAGATAAGAATGTTGAGTTTGGCGAGGTTTCCTCTGCTAACAGTCGAGCCGCTGTTGGGCTGTTGATTAATCTTATGTGGATTTTGCCACTGCTAGCTTTAATGCTATTGTTCCTCCGACGCTCTACAAATGCTTCTAGCCAAGCGATGAATTTCGGCAAATCCAAAGCTCGTTTCCAAATGGAAGCCAAAACGGGAGTGAAATTTGAAGATGTCGCCGGGGTTGAAGAAGCTAAAGAAGACCTTGAAGAAGTTGTTACTTTCCTAAAACAGCCAGAAAGATTTACGGCTGTAGGCGCACGGATTCCCAAAGGAGTGCTGTTAATTGGCCCTCCTGGTACTGGTAAAACTTTACTAGCAAAAGCGATCGCAGGTGAAGCAGGTGTACCATTCTTCAGTATTTCCGGTTCAGAATTCGTGGAAATGTTCGTTGGTGTGGGTGCATCTCGCGTGCGTGACCTCTTCAAGAAAGCCAAAGAAAATGCCCCATGTCTAATATTTATCGATGAAATTGACGCAGTAGGTAGACAACGGGGTGCTGGAATCGGTGGCGGTAACGATGAGCGCGAACAAACCCTCAACCAACTGCTCACCGAAATGGATGGTTTTGAAGGCAACACAGGCATTATTATTATTGCTGCCACTAACCGCCCAGATGTCTTAGATGCAGCGCTGCTCAGACCAGGACGCTTTGACAGACAAGTGATGGTGGATGCACCGGATCTCAAAGGGCGACTGGAAATTTTGAAAGTCCACGCCCGGAATAAGAAAATTGACCCTAGCGTATCATTAGAAGCGATCGCTCGTCGCACTCCTGGATTTACCGGTGCAGACTTAGCCAACCTACTCAACGAAGCTGCTATTCTCACTGCTCGGAGACGCAAAGAAGCTGTCACAATTTTAGAAATTGATGCTGCTGTGGATAGAGTCGTTGCAGGTATGGAAGGTACTGCATTAGTAGACAGCAAGAGCAAACGCTTGATTGCCTATCATGAAGTTGGACACGCTTTAGTAGGCACATTGCTCAAAGACCATGACCCTGTGCAGAAAGTTACATTAATTCCACGGGGACAAGCACTCGGATTAACTTGGTTTACTCCTAACGAAGAACAGGGGTTAGTTTCCCGTTCCCAACTCAAATCCCGGATTACTGCTACTCTGGGTGGTCGCGCCGCCGAGGAAATCGTTTTTGGTAAGCCAGAAGTTACCACAGGTGCAAGCAATGACTTGCAACAGGTGACAGGGATGGCGCGGCAGATGGTGACACGCTTCGGGATGTCAGAATTAGGCCCATTGTCTCTGGAAAATCAGAGTGGAGAGGTATTTTTAGGACGCGACTGGATGAATAAATCTGACTATTCTGAAGAAATTGCCGCCAAAATTGATTCACAGGTGCGTGAAATTGTCAATAGCTCTTATATCAAGGCAAAAGAACTGTTGGAAGAAAATCGCATAGTTTTGGAACGTTTAGTAGATTTGTTAATAGAGGAAGAAACAATTGAAGGCGATTCATTCCGCCAAATCGTTGTTGATAATGCCCAAGTAGCTGATGCACAATTAGCTGTACCTCATTAGATATCTGATGACAGATAATGTAGAGATGTAGCGCTGCTATGTCTCTACAAGTGTTGTTGATAAAGCATAATAAACAGGTCGTTTCAGGTTTTTATTAATCATTCTTTGATAGAAAATAGAGCCACGGTGTAGGGGCAATTCATGAATTGCCCCTACACCGTATAGTTTTGTGTAAGTCCTAAAATAAGTTGGGAATCTTCTTGTGCAAAAGTAGAAGGCTACCCAATACGGTATCGTGGGTTTTGAGACGCGATAAATCGCCGTCTCTACAAGTGTTTTGGTCTTATATGAACTGTATTGCGCTTTAGCCAACCGTATTAGAAGGCTACCTCAGCATTTCCACAAACTGGTACATAAAGCCTTACTACTGTAAAGCTTAAGGTATTGTATTATATAGACCCAATCAACGTACTACAAGTGGAAATAGACATTATGAAACATAGATTTTGGGCAAGCTATTTGCTTGCGGCTTTAGCATTTCTTCCTTTAGAACCTGTAATGACTACACAGGTTTTGGCAACAGAGTCAGTTTTGCAACTGGCACAAGCCAAATCTGCTTATACGCAATATATGCAACTCGGCTATAACGAAACCAAACGGAGAAACTATCGAAAAGCTTTATTGAATTTTCAGCAAGCAGAACGGCTACGTCCTGGAGATAGATATGCTACTTCTGCAATTAGAAATGTTACAAGTTACATCCAACGCGGTAGAAATCGTATTGCCTTTGTCCCAGGTAGACCTGGTAGGGTAAGGTCAGCAGGAACACGAGGAAGTTGCTTTCAAACTGGACAGAATATCATTCCCTTGACACCGACAGATAAGGAAGCTCAACGAACCACAGCAGAGCGTCCCACATTATTTTTCTATGTTCCTCAAACCTCGACAACAGTGCAAGCACTAGAATTTGTTTTGCGGGATGATGATAGCTCCGACCCATTGTATAAAGGAACTTTCAAACCTGTTGGACAGAATGGTATTGTTAGTGTAAATGTACCTGCTAATCAGCCATCTCTACAAATCGGTAAAGAGTATAGTTGGACTTTTTCAATGATTTGTGATACTAACAACCGCGATAAAGACTCTTATGTAGAAGGTACAATAGTGCGATCGCAAGATGAAAATCTATCTCTTCAATTAAACCAACCAAACACAGACTTGGATCGTGCAGTTCTATTTGCAACTGCTGGATTTTGGGAAGATTCTCTCAGAACTTTAGCTAATTTACGCCGCCAGCGTCCTAATGATCCCGAAGTTCAGAAATATTGGGAAGATTTGTTGAATTCAGTAGAGATTAAAGAAGTTGTAAACAAGCCTTTATTGCCCTGTTGTACTGTTCAAAAATAAATTAAAAATTACTTAAAAACCCGGTTTTGATAGAGAAGCCGGGTTTTTACCATGAGACGCGATAAATCGCCGTCTCTACAAGTATTTTGGTCTTATCTGAGAAGTATTAACGTTGCGTATTACGCGATTTTATGTTAAAAAACGACGCTCATTTTTAAGTGTGCTGCGATCGCGTACCCGCCCGCCAGAGGCGATGGTCTCCGACCGACCGGAGGTCATCGCAAACGAGACAGTTAATCTGAGATATTGAACAATTAGTTTGCAATACTTAATATTAGATTACCTAATAATTAGTTTTTCATGATATTGTGTTCATCAGTACATATTTTTTTGTATGCATCGTGTAGAGTCTATTTGCGGAGTAAGATTGCTACATAAATTTATGGTAATTCGAGCGCCAAGCAGCAGCAACCCTAGTTTTGCTGTGGTATTAACCTGACTTACAGTTTGGTTATTTCATTCCATATAGAGCAACTGAAGTCTACATTTTAGTTGCTTTGAAAGCATTCCATTATTAAATTCAGTGTGGAGTTAGCAGTAAATGCTAGCCCAAAGCTTTGTATGAAAAGATTTTTATCAATCTGCCATCTGAGTATCTTTTGGGTGGATGTCAGCAGTTGAAAGCAAACATATTGTTGTCTACTCATCAGACACTTGCCACGTAGTTATAAGGATTTTACAAACAGTTAGGAATTAGCGATCGCACACTGACGTTAGACGAAAAGCCATTAGCTACACCCAAATCAGCAATCACACTAGAGAAAACAAAAAAGCTTATGAATACAACACGCAAGTTTCGTTTAGGTGCATTCGTTCAAGCCACCGGTCATCATATATCCTCTTGGCGACACCCCGATGCACAAGCAGATGCTGGATTGAATTTCGAGCATTACAAGGAAATTACCCAGACTGCCGAACGCGGCTTGTTTGATGCAGTTTTTCTAGCAGATAGCCCAGGAGTTTGGGGTGGCGCTCCAGAAAGTCAGTATCGCAACGGTAAAATCGCCCATTTCGAGCCGGTCACTCTTTTCTCAGCCTTGTCCTCTGTTACCAAAAACATTGGCTTCATTTCCACCGCCTCGACTACTTATGAAGAACCCTACAGCTTGGCCCGGAAGTTTGCCTCCCTGGACTACTTGAGTAACGGCCGCGCAGGGTGGAATGTAGTCACTACAGGCAATGAGAACGCCGCTCGTAATTTCGGGCTTGAGCATCACCCAGAACATAGCCAGCGTTATGAACGCGCGGAAGAGTTTGTGGAAGTAGTGAAAGGACTGTGGGATAGCTGGGAAGATGATGCTTTTATCCGTGACAAAGAATCTGGGGGAGCTATGCGGTTTCGTCAGATCCAGTAAAAAACAAGCGATCACTAAATCATTTTCCCAGTAGTATAAATTTATTTATACTTTTTAAGCAGTATTAACA
>NZ_JACJSH010000028.1:0-93992 GCF_014698055.1 Nostoc sp. FACHB-133 | reverse complement strand
ATAGCGTTGGAGGAAGGAACAACTGCACCAGAGATGATGTTGTTTCCGTAGATCAAGGAACCTGCTACTGGTTCACGGATACCATCGATGTCTACTGGAGGTGCGGCGATGAAGGCGATTACGAAGCAAGCAGTAGCTGCTAGCAAGGTGGGGATCATGACTACGCCGAACCAGCCGATGTAGATGCGGTTGTTGGTGCTGGTGATCCACTCACAGAATCGATCCCATACGTTGGCGCTTGAGCGCTGTTGTAAGGTTGTTGTCATTGTTTTATAAGTGCGGTTAGTGATTTATGAATCAGGCTCGTTTGTCTTTGCCTGTGAATATACTTTACAATGCTTTACAATTTTTCATCAACTATTTCACTTTTGTAAAACTGATTGAACTCATCAGCTTTACTTATCAACAGCCCAAGTTTATGAGCAAGCGAGAGGATTTGATTTCAAATGAATTTCCGCGATCGGTTGCCTAAATCTGCAATATTGCGGTTACTTATACTATTTCTATTTGAAGCTGTACAAAACCAACCTTGATAAGGCAAGGAGCTGAAGCCGCTTATATACCAATACGCTTGGGTTAAGACTAAAAGCTAAAACGGCGTATGTTGGGTTTCGTTCTTCAACTCAACCTTAGTATCTTAGAAGAAGTGGTAGACCGTCCCAAGGGTATTGGCTTATATACAACCTTATATGTAACGGTGTTGGGGACAAAAAATATTCCAACCAATGCCCATAACGACTTTTAAGACAGTTGCTACAATGATTTGCATTTACCTAATGAAAAAGCTAAATGTGTTGTAGTTTATTTAAATAACTCCAAACATTCATTTTTTAAAATGCCTTTGATAACTTTAATGCTTCTAAATGATTTAGCGATTACCTCTTCACAAGATAGATTAATTTGTGATTGATTTATCGAGATTAAGTCTTGAATTGAAGCACCATATACAATTTCAGATAAACCACTCCAAACACAAGCAGTTGCACACATTGGACAAGGTTCGCAAGTTGTATATATACTATAACCTTCTAAAAAATGGTTTTTAAGTTTAGCTGTTAAACTACGAATAACATTGATTTCAGCATGGGCTGATGGATCGTTGTCTCTGATAACAGTATTATGAGCTACGGCAACAACTTCGTTATCTTTAACAATCACAGCACCGTAAGGTGTATCTCCTTCTTTTGCCTGCGCCAAAGCTAAACGCATAAAATATTCTGGAATCATATAAAGTGAGGTTAATATAAGGATAGTGATTAATAATATCGTATTTCTGATGCTATAACTGGGAATTAAGATTAGTTAATAGTCGAATATGTTATTGAGCAGACAAGAAACAGAATTCTACTTAAAAGACCTAGAAACACCAATAGGTAAGGCGATTAATTTAACACTTGCCGCTTTGGTACTATTATCATCAGGAATTTTTGTCGCAGAAACTTATAATATTCCTGATTCTGTGCGATTTGAATTACATCTAGTCGATACTGCGATCGTCATCATATTCGCGGTGGAATATTTACTCCGTTTGTGGAGTGCAGAAAACAAAATTCAGTATATTTTTAGCTTTTATTCGATTATTGACCTAATGGCAATTTTGCCATTCTTTATAGGGATGGTGGATATTAGCTTTATCCGGCTACTGCGATGGTTTCGGATTTTACGATTAATCAGGTTTATAGATAGAAGATTTTTATTCGCCACTATCAGCACTGAAGATGGCATGATCTTTGCGCGGATATTATTTACATTATTTGCAATTGTTTTTATTTATTCTGGCTTAATATATCAAGTAGAGCATCCGGTTAATCCTCAAAATTACGGGACATTTTTGGATGCATTCTATTTCTCTGTTGTGACAATGACAACTGTGGGATTTGGTGATGTTATTCCAATTTCTGAATTAGGACGTTTGCTAACGGTATTGATGATTTTCACAGGAATTGCACTGATTCCCTGGCAAGTGGGGGATTTAATTAAGCAAGTTGTGAAAACTGCTAATCAGGTAGAAATGGTTTGTTCCAACTGTGGATTGGCTTTCCATGATATAGATGCTGGGTTTTGTAAAAGGTGCGGGACTAAGTTACCTAGTCACAGAGTTGATTGAAATGCGATGCCTACGACGGTATATAGTGCTAATTACCAGGTAGTTCGAGATATAGTCAATGCCTAACGTCAACGTCATTTCAGAATATAAAAGCTTTGGTGGCAAACTCGGCTTTTACAGTCATTTCTCCTCAACCTGTAATGGTGAAATGCGTTTTGCTGTTTATCAACCACCACAAGCAATTCATAAACCTGTGCCAACTCTCTATTTCCTCTCTGGGTTGACTTGCACGGAAGAGAATTTTATGGTGAAGGCGGGGGGAGTGCAACGCTTTGCGGCTGAGTACGGCTTAATGCTGGTTGCACCAGATACTAGTCCGCGTAATACTGGCATTGCAGGCGAGGATGATGACTGGGACTTTGGTACAGGTGCAGGCTTTTATGTTGATGCTACAGAAGAACCGTGGCGTAAAAACTACCAAATGTATAGTTATGTTGTCCACGAACTACCTACTTTGATTAACGCAAATTTCCCCACCCAACCTGAAAAACAAGGTATTTTCGGTCATTCAATGGGGGGACATGGGGCACTTGTCTGTGCAATGAGAAACCCAGAACTTTACAAATCAGTATCAGCCTTTGCACCTATCACTGCACCTATGCGTTGTCCTTGGGGACAAAAGGCTTTTAGTGGTTATCTTGGCAAAAATCAAGAAAGTTGGCGTGCTTATGATGCTAGTGAATTAGTCAAAAAAGTAGGATATCACAGTACAATTCTCATTGACCAAGGTACTGCTGATAAATTTTTAGCGGAACAATTACTACCGGAAGTGTTTGAAAAAGCTTGTGCAGATGTTAAGCAGCCGCTAAACTTGCGTTACCAAGAAGGCTATGACCACAGTTATTATTTCATCGCCAGTTTTATTGAAGATCATATTCGCCACCATGCGTTCACTTTATTGATTACAGCAGTGTTTATCTATTTAAACCCCACGTTTCTATTTTGATTTTTGAACAAGAATACGAGAAAATGAGGAGCCGGAATCAAAGTCCCCCAATTTATCGGAGGATTTAGCAGAATCTAGAGCTTTTGATACCGACAAGAGGACTTTTCAAACATCCTCTAAAAAAGCAGTTATGATTCCCACAATCATTGAACCCCATCTCTTAATCCTTTCTAGGATCAAGGGGCATTCTTGGCGTTGAATAAGTAGTTAAGCGGACATAATATTTAGTAAAACAGCGATACATGACAGATATATAATTAGTTTAGCTTGATTTTTGAGCAATAAATATGAATATTTTTGTGCTTTCTCAGAGGAAAAAAGACTATATTATCCTCTTAATAATTTGGCTGATAGCATTAGTTATAGATAGAACTTGGTTTTTATTAGATAATTCGATTCCATCCTACGATCAAAGCGCACATTTAACGACAGCATTACATCATTATAGGATTTTTCAAAACTTTAATATCTTCTCAGGAAATTGGTGGTTATCTCTGTGGCAATTAACTCCAAGTTATCGCGCTCCTTTTTTATATATTTGCACCGTACCATTCTTGATGTTGTTTGGGCGTGGATATGACCAGGCAAGCTTGGTCAACTTATTATATACTGCAATGATTATACTTTCAGTGTATCATTTAGGGAACTTTTTATTTAAAAACCGAAAAACTAGCATAACTGCCAGCATATTTTGTCTGTTATTTCCTATTTTAGGAATTATACGGACAGATTATTTGTTAGATTACGGGTTAACAGCAATTGTTATAGTAACTTTCACAATTTTGACAATTTGGAAAGATAGTTATATTGGGTTTTTATCATGGGGGTTAACTATCATATTGGGCGTAGGTATAGGTTTAATATTGTTGACTAAACCTACAGGATTTATTTTTATTTTAGTTCCTAGTATTTGGACATTAATTACTTTTATTATAAAACGTAAATTCATTAAGCTAATACAAGCTTGCTTGTCTTTGATGATAGCTTGGTTAATTTGTGGTTTTTGGTATAGCTTAAATTGGTTAACAATTATTACATCGGCATTAAACGCTAACCAAGTCGGAAAAGGAGAAGGTGATCCTTCGGTCACAACTATTGCTGGATGGTTATTCTATCCAAAGATGATCCCAGAAAGCGTTGGTTTACCAATATTATCTGTAAGTATTGGTATTTTATTGGTTTATATTATCAAATATAAATTTACTAATGATTTAATTCCCGGATCTATCCATAAATCCGCTAGAATTTGGTTATTAGTTACCTTAGTAAGTAGCTATATAATTTGTACTTTGGGTACAAATAAAGACATTAGATTTATTCTGCCGTGCTTTCCTATAATTAGTTTAATCTTAGCGGATTTATTTAACTTAATTGAAAATATATATTTTGATAGGCTGAGATTAGCAACTCTGGTATTAAGTAGTATATTTTTAGTCAATAATTTGTTTCCCTTACCCCTAATTCAAGCATGGGGTGGTAAACATTTCCCTAATAATGATGGCAACAAATATCCATTGGATCAACTGATAAATAAAATCATTGAAACAAATATATATTTAAGGTCAACTTTAGGGGTAATTCCTATTTCTACATCTCAGGTAAATGAGTTTACTTTAGATTATTTTGGCGCATTAGCAGATTTCCGCGTATATGGTAGAAAATTCACATATAATTTATCTCAGGTAGAGGAAGATTTACAATATTTTTCTTGGTATGTCACTAGAGATAATGAACCAAACCAACCAGGAGACAGTGGAGAGATTAAACGGAAATTAAACTCTTTAGTTAAATCTTCTACTGATTTGAAATTACAGGGCGATTGGATATTGCCTAATGGAGATAAACTTCGATTATATAACCGCAAGAATCCTTATGTAGTTGTTCAAAAAATAAGTAATACTGAGTCTGCAATTAATCTAGAAAAGGTTGATATTTCTCAGCAATTGATTTTAGATAAAAATAACCCAGTAACATATCAAATAACAGGATCATGGGATGATTTGCAAAATGGTATTTTACTATTAAAATGGCAAAACAGCCAATCATCTTGGGATCACGATCATGCCATTGGCTTAGGAAATTTATACTGTGGTATCAAATGTCGTCCTGAAGGAACTTTTCAGGTGAAAGAAGCCTTAGCCACATTTATTCCGAAAACGTTACCAGTAGGAAAATATAAATTATCAGCACTATATTTAGATAGAAGAAATAACAACACCACATCTTTAAATATTCCAGATATTACTGTAGATGTGACAGATGTAGGAACAGGAGAAAAATCCCCACCTCTAGATTTCGTTACTCGAACTTCACAACTAGCACAAGAGTTACAACAGGGTAAATTAAATAATATATTTGCACAGATAGATAATTTCAATCTATACGATCCTACTCAAGATTATTTAAAACAGATTGGATTTGCCGCTAATTATCATCTGCAAAGAGAGCCAAATAACTTAAATTGGCGTTACACTCTAGTCTTATCGCAACTTTTACAGCGCCAAGTTCCAGAATTAATCCAAAATTTAATAGAATTAACTAAATATGATGCTAAAAATCCTTACATATATCTTTATTTAGCTGTTGTTTATTTGTATGACTTTCAACCTGGGCAAGCTGAACAAAAATTAGCGATCGCAGAACAATTAAAACCAGATATCCCAGAATTAAAAACTTTAAAGAAAGTAACAAATATTATGAAATTTTTGCCATTAATCCATTTTTGAAAGATCAGCAAGGAACAAAATAATATAGCAGTCTTATTTGATTTGGGAAAAATAGGTACTTGCAAAGAAAAAAATGCGCTTTATTTCGTTGAAATTAGCCGTTCCATCGCTGAGTGCATAGCAGTCAACCGCCGGACAATCTGATCGATCTCCAAATCTAATATGCTGTAATCAATGACTGCTTGACGAACAGGTGTATGCCCTTGATTTACAGCTAGCTCTTGTATTCGCGCTGTACGCAGTGCTTGCAGGTGCGGTTGAATTTTTTGCAGCGTTTCTTCCAAGCCAGGTAAGGGCGGTGGGGTAATTTCCAGTTGTACTGAATCAGCTAACTGCTCTAACATTAGCGAAACTTGGCGGACAAAAGTTTCTAATTCCGGTAGTGGCACTGTTCCTCGAAAATGTTCGAGATGTACTGCTAAAACTGTCACGGAGTTAGTAAAACGTCCCATGTACACCAACAGCGTCATCACTGGTTCTACTAATTCTTTGGGCATTTGGGGTTCGCGCAGCAATCCTTGAAATGAGGCTTGAGCATTGCCAATTGCCAATCCCGTTTGTCGCCGTTGACTGATAATGGTGGAGTCATGCTCTTTTGTTCCTTGGTAAACAGCCATCACATCCCAAAAGTACTTGTGGCATTCTCGCAGTGCAGTAGCGAGTTGACTGGGTAAGCGATCGCGTTCCCGATTTGGCAATATAAAGTAATGGCTTGCAAAAGCCA
Organism: Nostoc sp. FACHB-133; assembly: GCF_014698055.1. Taxonomy (NCBI): domain Bacteria; kingdom Bacillati; phylum Cyanobacteriota; class Cyanophyceae; order Nostocales; family Nostocaceae; genus Nostoc; species Nostoc sp. FACHB-133. The sequence goes on along the minus strand of NZ_JACJSH010000028.1, from coordinate 87,489 downwards.
GTCCCGCCCCAATTAATGTATTCAAGACACGAAAGCCAGCAAATTGCCAACCAATGGGATTACCAATATCGATAATTAGTAAGACAAATATTGATAAGAAAATCACCGAATACCCATAGTTGACACTGATTAGGGAAATGCCAAAAAATACTGTCAGCACGATGATGATGTCTAACACAGTCTTACTGGTGATGGTTGCGACTAGAACAGCTGCTAGCACGGCTCCCAAGATCGTCCCGCCAACTCGCTGAAAAAACCTCTGGAAAGTTGCGCCCAAGTTCGGTTTGAGGACTAGGATACTTGTCAGTGTTACCCAATACCCCATTGGTAAATTAGTAATGCTATATAGGATTACGCCTACAGTTAGAGTTACACTAATGCGGAGAGCATGACGAAAGATTGCTGAGTCTAAAGTGAGGTTGTCTTTGAGTAAACTTAAGAGCGATCGCTGCTCATCTTTAACTACAAGAAGTTTATCTATATCTCGGCGACTCATATTGTTATGTTCTACCAGAGATTTAACTGTCTGAGCTGTATATTGCAACTGCTTGATCAGTTTTTCAATCATCAGCACCAGGTTAGTGAAAGCAACAAGGGTTGTGTAGTCTGTCTCACTCCCAGCAATTGCTTTTCTTTGCAGACTTTCTTGTTCTTTTAGTGCCTCATAAATGCGGTTGAGATTTCCCAGATCGATGCTAGCAGGCTTGCGAGATATGACTTTCGCTATGGCTTGCAGAACGACTGATATTTGTTCGAGTGCATCGTCTACTAATTGCTGAACTGCCAGATATTGCTGTTGTTTGAAGTGTGTTTCTAGTAACTCTGTTAAGGCAATAACTGAGCCAAGCAAGCGATCGCCATCCTGAATTAGCACCAATAACTGCTCATCCATCCAACTCCGAGCAGGTTTTCCAATCCGTCCAGTACTTAAAATAGTCCGTGCTGTCTCTAATGCCTGTCTAATTTCGAGAATACTTTCAGGTGTTGTCACCTTAGCGACAAAAGCCTGAATGTACTTGGCAATTCCACTGAAGCAATCAGCCAAAGCCATCCTTAGTGGGTCATAAGGTCTAAAAGGCCACATTACTAAAGAAAGTAACATTGCCCATCCACCTGCAATTAGACATAGCAGCGATCGCATGAGTGCGGCTTCCAGATTTCCTGGCTGTGCGATCGTGGAGATAAATGATACCCCTACAACCAGACCGACATTTGCACCAGCGTTACCATACATCGACGCAAAACCTGAAGCAAGTCCCCAGAGAAATGTCAGTACTACAGATAATCCGAGAATTTTAGCGACTAGAGTACCCACAAATACTGAAACAGCCATTCCCAAAGTAGCCGCCACCATTGCCTTAGCTTTGATCTGGTAAGGGCCACCAACATTTGCTAAGTTGACAAAGTAAGCCATTAAACCGACAAATAATCCGCTTTCCCTTTGGTTGATGAGTTGCCCAATTAGCATCGGAACCCCCAACGCTAACGCAGCTCGCAAGCCGTTGGATATTGCTGGTTTTCCTGGCTCTGGCTGGATCAGAGACCTGAGAAAATTACTTCGATTCAACTGCATTGTTTTTGTTAACAAAACAAAATTTTTATTTGGATTTTTTTAATATTTTCATATATTTAGATTTATTCTAATTCATCGTGGGCAAGTGAGAGCTTTTCGAGAAAGTGAATATTAGGATTCACTTTTTGCTACTTGATCACTAACAGAATGATTGCTAACTAAGCTTCACAGGTGTATGTCCCAGAAATTGCTAAGGCTGTGTAACCAATTTTAGCCAAAGTTATGCTTGAGATAATTTGATGTAACCCGAATAATTTGCCCCCATTCGAGTAAAAACTAAAAACGGCGTTTTTTGAAATGAAGTATGAATTTGATCTGTCTCTAATTTAAAACCATTTTGTAGGAGCAATTCATGTAACTGCGAATGTGGCTACATGAATTGCCCCTAAAAAAATCATCTGATTGTGCAAAATAAATTAGTTGAACAATCAAGCAGTCAGAATATAAGGTGAGTCGATCGCCGCTACACGACCAGCATCTACCAAAGCTTGGTATACCATCGCCGCTACCTCAGCGCGTGTAGCATCACGGGTAGGATTGAGTTGTTTTAGGTTCGGGTGATTGACAATAATCTCCTTGTTTATAGCTTTTACTACCTCATCCTTGGCATATTCAGGAATCTTGGCTTGGTCATCGAAAGCTTTTATAGATGCTGTACCATCAGCAGATAGCCCCAACCCATTGACTAGAGAGACAATCACTTGCACGCGCTGAATATTCTTGTTTGGGCCAAAAGTATTGTCAGGAAAACCAGAGAGAAATAAACCTTGATATGCCTGCTGAATAACCTTAGATGCCCAGAAATCTGCGGGTACATCTTTGAATTTAACCACGAGGCGGTTTGGCGATGGGTTGAAAGCTTTTACCAATAATGCGGCGTATTGTGCCCGTGTCATCGTAGCATCGGGTTTAAATGTGCGATCGGGAAAACCATTAACTATCCCCAATTTGACTAATTCCCGAATAAACCCACCTGCCCAATGATTACTAATATCGGTTAATTCGATAGTAGGTGTGGGGGTTGGGGTTGGCGTTGGTGTCGGTATGGGTGTTGGGGTTGGTGTTGGTATCGGTGTTGGAGTTGGGGTTGGCGTGGGTGTTGGGGTTGGGGTTGGCGTGGGTGTTGGGGTTGGGGTTGGCGTTGGTATGGGTGTTGGGGTTGGGGTTGGCGTTGGTATGGGTGTTGGGGTTGGTGTCGGTGTTGGTGTTGGGGTTGGTGTCGGGGTGGGTGTCGGCGTGGGAACCGAACTATCTGCAAACTCTATGCTTCCCGCGACTTTAGACGCATCTATTTTATTTCCTATAGAAACCAGCTTGTTGGAACTGGCATTTTGCAAATCAAATTTACCGTTATTGCGTAAAGTATTACCTCCTAAGTTATTAGTACTGCCGATATCCGGTAGGGCAGTTCCAATTACTGTGATACCATCATCAGTGTTATTTTCACTGACATTGTTACGTAATAGGGGACGGGCACTACCAGAGATGACAATCCCAGAACGGTTTTCGTAAATTTTGTTATCTCGAAGGATGGGTGATGCAGTATCACTAATAGCGATGCCAAAACCTGTTTTGAAGCAGGTATTACCTTGAATTTGACCTTTGGAATTTTTAGCGATCGCAATTCCATTGGCTGCATTCTCACTGAACAAATTACCTAAAATAATTGGGTTCGCCTCACCTGTAGCAAATACTCCCTCCCGCTTACAGTTGGTGAAAGTGTTATTAGCAACAGTAGGAGCAGTTGATTCAATCCAGACACCACTACCACGGCTAGCCAGATTTGTTACAGTGACCCCCCTGAGTTCGGCTTTATCCAGCAACACAAATGTGACATTCTGAGCAGCGAAAGTACGGCTCAAGTAGGTACCACTGCCTTCAATCAAAATGCCCTTGCCAGTGTTTGTTTCATTACCCAGCACTGTCACACCAGATGGAACCGTTAGCGGAAAGACTTCACCACTAGCAGCATTGTAATTACCATCTGCCAGTTGAATCTTGGTATCAATAGTAGCTACCTTAAGGGCTTGGGTAATAGTTTTGAAGGGGGCTTGTTGACTACCGACGTTGGTATCACTTCCTGATGCTGGATTTACGTAAAAAGCTTGAGCCATATTTATACTTTAATAAAATACATAGCTATCCTAGCGCTAACCGTGAAAGTGGGTAGCGTTGGATGCGTTAAGTAACTTAAAGTACTTCTCACTACAAAGTTAAAAACTTATGCAAATTCTTTCTACAAAACCAAAGTCGTTGTAGATCCTCCTAAATCCTCCTTAAAAAGGAGGACTTTGAGAGGTCTTTGCTCCCCTTTTTAAGCTACGGTGTACACACAAGTCTTTTGACTTGAACCTTAGTTGCGATCTGCAAAAATTAACCTACCTACGTTACGCAGTAACTCTAAAAAACTTGTGTGTACACGGTAGCCTTTTTAAGGGAGGGTTGGGTGGATTAAAAGCCTGTGGGGCAACTCTAGAAGACTTGTGTACACCACGTAGCCCTTTGAGAGAAGACCACACTGCTTCACCGCGCTGGCTTCCCTTAAAAACAGGACTTAATTCTCACCTTCTTAAGGAGGGTTAGGGAGGAGCAAACCTTAATCCAAAGTATTGCGATTGGTTTGATGAAGTTAATAAAAAGTAGCAAACAGCTAAATATTTATTAAGTCCTTCCGAATGGATTGTAGGAAACAAACTCTAATTTCCAGAATTTATTGCCCCCTTTAGACACGCCCGTTTTATTATTGAACACTTACATACTAATGTCTTCAGCTACCTGAGATATAAATATCATCGCCAGTGTTTTAGATCAAGAGATTTTAGCGTTGCTGAAATGAAGCCCGGCGAGCTAAATCTGAATGTGCAAGGATTTAAGCTTTGACTCTGGCGGGAATAATTAAAGAAGGATAATCTACATAGAATACCTCTTTTATTGAAAGTTATAAACAAGTTGTAAATGAAATTCCAAAGAGTCCACAAATCTAACTCTCAGAATCCTCAAACATTTCAAGAAAACTCCAAGTTAGCGTCTCGACCATTCGGTATCCAGAGTAAAGAGACATCGAGGAAGCCTCCCACGCAGGAGGAAATAGAGAATCAAGCCTTCCAAAATCAAAAAATGGAGGCTACAAAACTAGATATCCAGGCAAAGTATGGCACGATAACGCCAGAGGGACAGGAACGCTTGGGTGTATTAAAAGCCAAGATGAATGACTTCTGGGTGCAGAGAAAAGAAAGTAGTAAGGGTCAGCCTAACTTGTTAGAAATCCCTGGTTTATTTACAGGGCGTGAAACACGTTTAGCACCACAGATTCAGCCACAACTTACAATTGGACAGCCTGGGGATAAGTATGAGCAGGAAGCGGACAAGGTAGCCGCAGATGTCGTAAGTCAGATGCATCAACCGCAGAGTAAGGATATTCCTATTCAGGCGGCTTCTAAACTAAAACATCAGGTTGGTATAAGCGATAAGAGAACAGCATCGAGTGAATCGGGTAATGTAGTGAATACAGTAGATGGGATACAGTGTAAGGTAACTCAGACAGATGGAAATGTTATCCAGCTTCTTGGTGTTGGAGACTTGATTAAAAAGTTTGAGCAGATAGCGGAAGACAATAAAGTTTCAACTGACTCACAACCGTGGCTGAATGATAAGAGAAAACCAATAATAGATCGGGTAGCAAATAAGTATATCAAAGCAGAGAAAGAGGCGCAACAGTCAGAATCCCAGTCTGAATCAAGCATTTATACTGACTCGCAAGTCTTAGATTTTCAACCTAACGAATCGAAGGAAGAGGCGAAAGAGTCAGAAGATGAAATTCTGCCAAGTACCTCCTCTGCATCAGAAACAGACTTATTTGATATCAATCAACAGGTAGAAAAAAACTTAAATAAAATAGCAGACTATCTTTTTTCTTTATATAAAAAAGAAAAAGAAGAGAATCCAGATAATTTCACAACTAAAGAGGATTTTCAAGTTTTCTACGACGATATAATGCGATTGGCACGAAAAATATTAACTGATTTACTTTCAAATAAAATCAAAGATGGATTCACTGCAATTAGTCCTCTAAGCGATGAAGAAATAATAAAATTAGTAGAAGAAATTAACTTAAAATTAGAAACTGAAAACTTAATAAAAACTACTAAATTACGTGGGCATTTTTATGAAAAAGAACTAGCAGAACATATAAAACAAACTCAAGAGATTGTTGAGCATGGAGACAATACAGAATCACGACAGAAAATACGTGCTTTGCTGGTAAACTCTTCTTTAGCTGATGGCTTGAATGATGAACAGGTTCGAGGCCTCCTGCAAAAGTTTCTATCGGAGAATACTTCCAATAAACCGAAAGAGTCAACCAACATAGAGAGACCTAAAAGCAAAGTAGAAGAGCAAACCAAGCCAAAGACAACCGGGAAGGAACGCTGGAACAAACTGAAGAAGATAGTAAAAACAGATCCATCTTTACCTCAGATAAAAGGTAAGTCTAAAAGCTTAAATTATGATGACGACAAGGCCAAGAAGAATTATTGGTTAGAGGCATGGGACGCGCTACATCGACCTGCCTTTAAATTAGGATCTCAACATGCAGAATGGGTCAATGACACTGGAATTGTTGAATGGCTGAATGAGCAAGAAGCAAGAGACAAGGAGATGAGAGCAGCTTTTGAACAGCAAAAACAACTAGAAGGTGGCAAAACAAATTTTTGGGAGTGGAAAGCAAAATCAAAATATGCTGGGGAATCTTCACCACCTCCCACTACAGATTCTTTCTGGGATTGGCTAGATCAAAAAGGAATAAAGATTCCAGGAGTCAAATATCTGGAGTCGGAAGCAGAGCGCAGACCGAGAGGAGTGACGATTAGCGGAGGTACATGGACAGATGCCTTTGGAGATGACCTTAGCTCAGAAGGTATGAAAGCTATAAATGCACCAGATAATGGAAATGATTGGATGATTTTTGTTCTTAGCCCTGATGGAAAGTTTTATGCCGATGCCCATACCGAAGGGGAGTATCATCATTCAAGTGCTTTAGCTGGTATCCCAATCAAAGGTGCTGGTGCCATCAAGGTTATAAATGGCCAACTTGAAGCGATCGCAGATAAAAGCGGTCACTATAAACCTAATATGCATCAAATATATACAACTTTAATGCATTTGGAAAAATTAGGTGTAAACCCTGAAACTTATATGGTATACACAAGAGATTTGGGGGACATGCAAGGTAATAAATGGATTGAAAAATATGAAAACAGTGATGCATTCAAAGAATACCGCGAACAGCAGCAAAAGAACGTAAATATAATCGAGCAGAGAAGGAAGAGGGAGAAAGCCTCACGGGGAAAGAGTAGTTAGTGCATAGGCGTAGCCCGTCGTAGACATCGCCTAATTTTGTAGCACTTGAGTATTCCATCAACAAATGCTCCTGCTGGGTATCCTTGCCCAATTATCTTAGTGCGATCGCTTTTTGATCTACTTTTGAGAAGTGTGCCTGGTTCACTGACATAGACGAAAACTCCCTTTCCGACAAAGTAAGGGAGTTGGCAAAGTTGTGTATTCTCTTCAACTGAAAAAGTGTGTCTTCTTCTTAATAGGGCCACTTCCAGTCCCGAATTTCCGGCATATCGTCGCCGTACTTCTCAATGTAATGCTTGTGTTCAATCAGTTTATCTTGCAACTGCTGTTTGACATAAGCTGCCCTATATCCTAGTTTTGGTACGCGATCAATTACGTCCATTACTAGATGGAAGCGATCTAGATCGTTAAGCACAACCATATCAAAGGGAGTGGTGGTGGTTCCTTCTTCCTTATAGCCACGCACATGCAAGTTATCATGGTTGGGCTGACGATAGGTTAGGCGATGAATCAGCCAAGGATAGCCATGAAATGCAAAGATAATCGGTTTGTTTGTGGTAAAAATTGTTTCAAAGTCTTTTTCGCTCAAACCGTGCGGGTGTTCGCTTTTTGGCTGTAGTGTCATCAAATCGACTACGTTCACTACTCGCACCTTTAAATCAGGAAAGTGCTGGCGCAGAATATCCACACCCGCTAAGGTTTCTAAGGTGGGAATATCCCCAGCACAAGCCATCACTACATCTGGTTCGCTGTCTTTGTCGTTGCTTGCCCATTCCCAAATACCGATGCCTTTGGTGCAGTGCTTGATAGCAGCATCCATATTTAGGTATTGCAATGCTGGTTGCTTTCCGGCAACGATGACGTTGACATAGTTGCGGCTTCTTAAACAATGGTCAGTTACTGATAGCAGAGTGTTGGCATCGGGGGGCAAATACACGCGAACGATCTCTGCTTTCTTATTAATCACATGGTCGATAAAACCAGGATCTTGGTGAGAGAAGCCATTGTGGTCTTGTCGCCAAACGTGGGAGGTAAGAAGGTAATTGAGGGAAGCGATCGGTCTACGCCAGGGAATATGTCTGGTGGTTTTCAACCATTTGGCGTGTTGGTTGAACATGGAATCAATGATGTGGATGAATGCCTCGTAACAAGTGAAGAACCCGTGACGACCTGTGAGGAGGTAGCCTTCTAACCATCCTTGGCAAGAAGTTTCGCTGAGAATTTCCATTACCCGACCGTCGGGGGAAAGGTGGTCATCTTCGGGGTAAATCTCGGCTTCCCAAACCCGGTTTGTAACTTCTAACACAGGATCTAGGCGATTCGATGCTAATTCGTCGGGGGCGAAGATGCGGAAATTGCTACTTTCTTGGTTAAGTCGCATGATATCCCGCAGGAATTTGCCAGTCACTTTAGTAGCTTCTGCGATCGCTTTCCCTGGTTCAGTAACATCTACAGCATAGTCTTGAAAATCGGGCATTTTCAGGTCATGCAGCAAAATACCGCCGTTAGCGTGGGGATTGTCACCCATGCGTCGATGCCCTTTGGGAGCTAGTTCTGCTAGTTCGGGAGTCAGTGTGCCGTTAGCGTCAAAGAGTTCTTCTGGTTGGTAACTCTTCATCCAATCTTCTAGGAGTTTCAGGTGTTCTGGCTGTTTAGCGATATTCCCAAAGGGAACTTGGTGCGATCGCCAATAATCTTCAGTTTTTTTGCCATCAACTTCCTTGGGTCCTGTCCAACCTTTGGGGGTTCGCATGACAATCATCGGCCACTGGGGACGTTTGGTGAAACCATGTACGCGGGCTTCCCTTTGGATACTTTGAATTTCTGCGATCACTGTTTCTAGAGTCGCCGCCATCTGCTGGTGAACATCTGCGGGATCTTCACCTTCTACAAAGTATGGTTTGTAGCCGTAGCCTACAAATAAACTCTCCAACTCATCATGGCTAATCCGTGCCAATGTCGTTGGGTTAGCAATTTTATACCCATTCAGGTGCAGAATCGGCAGTACAGCACCATCACGTACCGGGTTAAGAAACTTGTTGGAATGCCAGCTAGTTGCTAAAGCACCTGTTTCAGCTTCACCGTCACCGACAACAGCAGCAACAATTAAGTCAGGGTTATCAAAGGCAGCACCATAAGCATGGACGAGGGCATAACCTAGTTCCCCACCTTCGTGAATCGAACCAGGAGTTTCCGGTGCTACGTGACTGGGAATACCACCGGGAAAAGAGAATTGTTTAAAGAGTTTCTTGATTCCCTCAGCATCCTGAGAGATGTTGTGGTAATATTCGGTGTAAGTGCCTTCTAAGTAAGTGTTGGCTACCAGTCCAGGGCCTCCATGACCGGGCCCAGCAATATAGATTGTGTTGAGGTCATATTTTTTAATGACCCGATTCAGATGAACATAGATAAAGTTCAGCCCTGGTGTTGTTCCCCAATGCCCTAAGAGTCTGGGTTTGACGTGTTCCAGCTTTAGGGGTTCTCTTAGTAGCGGATTGTCGAGTAGATATATTTGCCCAACGGCAAGATAGTTAGCTGCACGCCAATAGGCGTTGATCTTCCGTAGTTCTTCATCTGTTAAAGGCTTTGTTTGTGGAGTCGTTGCTAATGTCATTATCGACACTCCATTCCAAAAGGTTTTTGATGAGTTCATCCAGTAAGCAATTATACTTTTTTTCAATATGATTGCCATCTATCCATGATGAATTTTTCCAGCCTTTGTTATCAGATTCCTTCGCTTTAGGTACAGAATGGAGAAGCGATGAATTATGAGTTATGAATTACGAATTATGACGATACTGAAAAGCAAGACAGAATGTGTAAAGTAAGAGCGTATAACTTACGAATTACGTTCGTGTAGCGTCTTTTAAAGAGAAACTAGCGTCATTATAAATTACAAATAATGAAATATTCTCCGCTTGAAAAATCTATTGAGCAGTTAATTAATGACCTAATTATTTATTTCTAATAACCCAGGTGGTGGCGTAATTTCAATACGATTAGATTTCAAATCTACGACTGGTGCGATCGCTTCCACAAATGGAATCAAAACAGTCTTTTGATTTTTGTCATTTGTCATTTGTCCTTTGTCAGTGGTAAAAGATGGGTGTAATTTTACTTCTAACAAATCATTGCCGGCGGCGATGATGTCTACCACCGTACCAACGAGTTCGCCAGATCCTTGCATGAAGACTTCCAAGCCAATCAAATCGAGGACATGATATTCATCTTCGGCTAATTGGGGGCGATCGCTTGCTGGCACCATTAACTTACAACCACGCAACGTCTCCGCCTGATCGCAAGTTTTCACACCAGCTAATTTGATCACATACAAGTTTTTGTTACTGATATAACGTCCTGTTAATAATTCGATTGGTTGTGGTTCTGTGCCATCTAAACGCAACAACCAACGTTTTCCCGGCACTTCAAATCTTTCGGGAAAGTCAGATACAGGATAAACCTTTAATTCTCCAGACAATCCTTGAGGGGAAACAATCTTACCAATTTCTAACCAATTATCGAGATTGGGGACTGGGGATTGGGTATTGGGAACTACGGGCTGGGGATTAGGGACTGGAGATTGGACATTTTGAATTTTTGAATTTCCTCCTACTGTCTTGCCCCTCTGCCTCTGTGCCTCTGTGCCCCTCTGCACTTCTGCACCTCTGCCTCCGATCTCTTTATTAGCTTTTTCGTGTTTCATTTCCATTTTTCCTACTAGTACAACACGGCGGAAATAAACCACCCCTTCTAAATCAATACTTCGGCTCCGCTCAGTAACCATAAAACGCTTACGCTGTATTCATTTTTAATTTTTAATTTTTAATTCTGCCTTGCGGTACTAGGCAGTCACCGCCGCACCTTTATAAGCTTCTTCAGCCACTTTTGCTAAACGTTGCATAGCAGTGGCTATCTCTTCATCCGTACCTGTGAGGCTGATGCGGAAACATTGGTGTTTGTGCGCCCACTCTTCATCTAAACCGGGGAAGAAGCTACTTCCTGGGACAATAATCACACCTACTTGCTTAACTAGCTGGTAAAATTCCCAATCACTGATGGGTAAATCTTGTAACCACAACCAAGCAAAAATTGCTCCTTCACCGCGATGAAGGAACCAAGGTAAATCCTTGGGCATCGCTTGTTCTAAGCTGGTTTCTAAAACGGTAAACTTATTTTGGTAAAAGGGACGGATGACAGTGTGAGAAATTTCCACTAAAGCGCCAGAGTTGATTGCAAGAGCTGCGATCGCTTGGCCGTAACGTGAAGAATGGAGACCAATATTTGCCTGGAAACACTCCAGTACCTCAATCCACTTTTCATCCCCAATGGCAACACCAACCCTTTCTCCTGGTAATCCCGCTTTCGATAAACTCATGCAGTGTAAGATATTATCGCCAAACACTGGTGTCATTTCGGTAAAATTCAATGCTGGGAAGGGAGGCGCATAAGCTGAATCAATTAACACGGGTAGATTGTAAGGCGCAGCTAAAGCAGCAATCTTTTTCACCTCATCCTCAGTGAGGACATTACCAGTGGGATTACAAGGGCGAGAGAAGAGGATACAACCCGTATTTTCTGAAATCGACAGTTGGCTGAAGTCGGGGCGATATTTAAATCGGTGGGCGGCTTCATCAATATCGAGAGTTGGTTTGTAGGCAGTTAAAGCTTTTGGAACTAAGGAGAGGCCGCCGTAACCTGTGTAGTCAGGGCTGAGGGGCAAAACGATTTGTTTTAACTCGCCGCTAGGGGTATAGCCACCGAAGCTATTCACAGCGTAGAAGTAGAGGGTTTGACTACCGGGGGTGATGAGGATATTGCGATCGCTTAAGTTTAACCCGTAGCGTTTGTTAAAGTCGTTAGCGATCGCTTGAATTAATGGTGCATAGCCCTGACTTGAACCGTAACGACAAACTACTTCACCATATTCTGGACTAGCCAAAAGCTGTGCAGTACAATCCCGCCATAACTGCTCTACTTCTGGCAAAATCAACGGATTACCAGCACTCAAATTAATAAATTGCTGCCCTGCACCCCCTCTTAATGTCTCGATAATATCCTTCATGATTGCTCTTACGCCAGTCAGGTTGGACATTTGAGCGCCAATTTGAGTTAGGGCAGGGTTCATAAGCTGTGACAAAATAATGTATTAATCGAGAGGTGGACAAATTATTTGGGGGTTACTGCTGACATCTAGTTTACATCGTTGCCAAAACAGCTGTCGCCGCCTTAACCAATCTAGCGAGAGAATGATATTTTAACAAAGTCAGGACTTACACAAAAAATAGCCTAAACCTTTATTTTCCAGTAGGGTAATTCATGTAGACGCATTCGCGAAGCGTCTTGTAGAGAAGCGGCTACTATAGGAGTTCTCCAACGGAGTACCCGCAGGGTATTGCCTTATTGCGTGTAGTTTTGCGTAAGTCCTAAAAGTGAAAGAATTCCCGTTTTGAACCACGGTGGAGAACGTCAAATAACTACTAACTATATATAGGAGGGACTGAGGTTGCAAGTTAAAGCAGCAGTGGCTTACAGCGCAGGTAAGCCGTTAACGATTGAAACCGTTCAACTATCGGGGCCCCAAGCTGGCGAAGTGTTAGTTGAGGTAAAAGCCAGTGGGATTTGCCATACCGACGCTTTTACCCTATCTGGTGACGATCCCGAAGGTTTATTTCCGGCTATTTTGGGGCATGAAGGCGCTGGTGTGGTGGTAGAAGTAGGCACTGGTGTCACGAGTCTGAAACCAGGGGATCATGTGATTCCCCTATATACTCCCGAATGCCGCCAGTGCGAATATTGTCTCAGCTTCAAAACTAATCTTTGTCAAGCCATTCGCTTAACTCAAGGACGCGGTGTCATGCCCGATGGTACTAGTCGCTTTAGTATCGACGGGCAAATGATTCATCATTACATGGGTACATCCACCTTTGCCAACTATACGGTGCTGCCGGAAATCGCCCTGGCAAAAATTCGGGAAGATGCCCCATTTGAAAAGGTTTGTTACATTGGCTGTGGTGTTACTACTGGTATTGGCGCAGTTATCAATACTGCAAAAGTGGAACCAGGAGCAAATGTAGTGGTTTTTGGCTTGGGTGGTATTGGCTTAAATGTCATCCAGGGAGCGCGGATGGTAGGGGCGAATATGATTGTCGGAGTGGATATTAATCCCAGCAAACGCGCTTTGGCAGAAAAGTTTGGGATGACGCACTTTGTCAATCCCCAGGAAGTAGAGGGTGATTTAGTTCCCTATCTGGTTGACTTAACAAAAGGCGGTGCTGATTACAGTTTTGAATGTATCGGTAATGTCAAAATTATGCGTCAAGCATTAGAATGCTGTCACAAAGGTTGGGGTGTCAGCGTGATTATTGGTGTTGCTGGTGCTGGACAGGAAATCAGTACTCGTCCTTTTCAATTAGTAACTGGGCGCGTTTGGAAAGGTTCAGCATTCGGAGGTGCGAGAGGGCGAACAGATGTGCCGAAAATTGTTGATTGGTATATGCAAGGCAAAATAAATATTGATGATTTAATTACCCATGTGATGCCCATTGAACAAATTAATGATGCTTTTGAATTGATGCACAAAGGTGAATCAATTCGGAGTGTGGTGACTTTTTAGCTATTAGATTCAAAGCTTTTTCTCAAAATAAAATTAACAGTAGGGAAGTATATCTGTCAGTTGTGTCAACTTAAGCTAAAACACAAGATAAAATCTCGTGTTTTAGCCTAAATAAAATTTAAAAATTCCAAAATTAAAGCTTATTTTTTCGCTAACAACTCTGAGCTAAACCTCGTCTACCTTGAGAACCGTAGTTTCGTAGGTTGTGTGCAGCGATAGCGTAACCCAACATAAATTGCGATCGCACTTGACATTCAAGATAGTCGCTACATAAATATATCTTTTAAAAGCTCTAGGTTTCAACATAGATGAGGTTTAGATATAAATAAACTTAACCATATCATCGTAAATGGAGCAAACTCAAGCCAAGCGATATCTCTGATGGATTAAGCTAAAAAGTTTTGGGGGATAATTTTAACAGGTACTATCGTAAGTATTCAATTACCTGTAGTTACTTTTCAGAGCTTTTGATTGATATCAAGTACTTCTTCTGCTACGGTTATCCTATTTAGGATTGCGATACATAGCATTGCATCACTTAAGGAGAAAAATCGACAAATGGAAAAATATCAACTCAGCGCAAAAAACTGGTCACAAGAAATTTATATTAAAGCCTTAAAGAAAGCAGCACACGCACATCAAGATCAAAAAATGGCAGGTTCAGAAATACCTTACCTCATGCACTTAAATCTTGTGAGTATGGAAGTAATTGCAGCCCTAAGTGTGGAAACAGAACATGATGGAAATCTTGCTATTCAATGTGCTATTTTGCATGACACAATTGAAGATACTAAGACAACGTTTGAGGAAATCAGAATTGAATTTGGTGAATCAGTAGCTAATGGTGTACTTGCACTGACTAAAGATGAAAATTTAGCAAAAAATCTCCAAATGGCAGATAGTTTACAAAGGATAAAAAAGCAACCAAAAGAAATATGGATGGTGAAGTTAGCAGATAGAATCACTAACCTGCAAGCACCACCACATTATTGGACTAAAGACAAAATTATTCGATATCGAGAAGAAGGTATTCAGATTTATGAAGCTTTGCAGGATGCAAGTCCATTTCTTGCTTCCCGCTTGGCAAAGTTAATTGAAGATTACAAAGCATTTATCAATTAAATAGTCTTTTGTGAGTCAAATCACACTAGCAACCTAAGCACTGCAATAACATGATATTCATGCATAAATTCTTACATACAAAATGATGGAATTACTTGAACTAATGTTGGTGCTAGCTACAGTAGTTGGTGTTACAGATGGAAACACAATTTTAGTTAAAAATAATGTCGGACAAACAATTCCAGTCAGGCTAGCGTGTATTAATGCACCAAAGGCGGTTGGACAGGTGTATACTTTAGCCGCGACACAAAGGTTAAAACAGCTACTACCACCTAAAACTCCTGTCGTGATTAGAAGCATAGAACAATTCGAAAATGGTCGTACAGTTGGTGAAGTGTTTGTGGATAATCGGTCAGTAAATCTCCTTTTGGTAGAGTCAGGTAATGCTGTCGTTGACAGAGAATCTTTACAAAATTGCTACGAAAGCAAAACCCAATATTTAATTGCAGAAGCTAATGCTAAAAATAAGCATCTGGGATTGTGGCAGCAATCAAACATGCAATTGAAGTTTCATAGCAAGTAATATCAAATCTGGTTGTTTGCGAGCAACCTCAGATGTAATTGATATTAGATACCCGAATTTTTAAATAAATCGGATATCTAGATAACACCAATTTTTACCAATCAGATAGCTATGATTGCTTTTTTAATATCATCAATCAATTCATCAATCCTTGACTGTGTAGTGTTCCAAGAACACATAAAACGTACTCCTCCCACACCGATAAATGTATAAAACTGCCAGTTGTTTGCTTTTAAGGTGTGAATGACTTGTTCAGGTAATTTCACAAATACGGCGTTGGCTTCTCTCGGAAACATCAAGTCAACGCCTTCTATATTTAACAGTTGATTTTCTAAATATTCAGCACATTGATTAGCATGTCTAGCATTTTTTAGCCAAGCACCAGTTTCTAATAAACCCAACCAGGGAGCAGAAATAAACCGCATTTTTGAAGCTAACTGACCTGCTTGCTTGCATCGATAATCAAAATCTTCTGCTAACTCTTTATTGAAGAAAAGAATCGCTTCACCTAATGCCATTCCATTCTTAGTACCACAAAAGCACAATACATCTACTCCAGTTTTCCAAGTAATTTCAGCAGGGCTTTTATTCATAGCGGCAACTGCATTTGCAAAACGAGCGCCATCCATGTGAATTTTTAAATTATACTTTTTCGCTACTTGTTTAATTTTTAGAAGTTCTTCAATAGAATATAAAGTTCCTAATTCAGTTGATTGGGTAATACTAATAACTTTAGGCTTTGGATAATGAATATCAGTGCGTCTAGTGACAATTGCCTCTATAGATTCTGATGTTAACTTGCCATTTTTCCCTTGAGCGAGTAAAAGTTTAGAACCATTAGATGCAAATTCAGGTGCGCCACATTCATCTGTTTCTATGTGAGATGTTTCATGGCAAATCACGCTGTGATATGACTGGCAAAGGGCAGCTAAAGATAAAGAATTTGCGGCTGTACCATTAAAGGTGAAAAATACTTCACAATCAATTTCAAAGAGTTCCCGAAAATAATCTGTTGCTTTTTGAGTCCATTCATCATTACCATAAGCTGGAACACTACCCTGATTTGCTCTAATCATATATTCCAGTGCTTCTGGACAAATCCCAGAAGAATTATCACTTGCAAACTGTTCTAAGTTGCTACTCATAATCTCTACTTTGATTTTTCTTAGTAATTATTACAATATTAGTAAATAATCTTTGTAGTTGACAACTACAAGATTTATAAAGAATATTATTAATTATCTCAAATTAGATAATAACTCTGCTCATGGCAATAACTTCAGATGATAATAAATTAAATATTTGTAGAGCAATCGTAAATTACTTTTAAATAACTATAAGCCTAGCTTTTAAGATAACTTAGTAGTTCGCGAAAATTTATTTTCAAAAATAAAATTGCTATATCTTACATTAAACAGTTAATTATTTATTGACTTTTGTTTGAGTAGTTATAGCCTCTAATAGGATGAATATACTATTAAATGGATTTGCTAATGTCCACAGAAAACTAAAGTCTTAGTTTACCTTTACTGAGACATTAAGTTACTACGGTGTATTTCTCAGCTTTGGGTTGAGGAGATTTTGGGACATTGAAAATGGCAAATAAGTAAATATTATGCTAAAAAAATAAAGTTTGCTAATTAGAATGCCAATCATATACTTATAATGTACTATACAATGCCCTGCCAGTAGCTTGCTTCCTTGTAAGGGTACAAATTGGGGAACCTGCCCAAGGCACCGGCTCACCAATGACTAATGACTAATAACTAATGACTGAACCATTGATTGAACTAAAAGGTGTTTCTAAGTCCTTTGGTAGCCATAAAGTTCTAGATAATGTAGACTTGACCATTTACCGGGGAGAAGCACTAGGGATTATTGGGCCATCAGGGACTGGTAAATCAACAATTCTACGGGTGATGGCGGGGTTACTTGCTCCTGATGAAGGAGAAATTTATGTGCAAGGAGTGCGGCGGGACGGTTTGATTGAGGATGGTGGACAGCCAGTTGGCATTGGTATGGTGTTTCAACAGGCGGCGCTATTTGATTCGCTGACAGTGGAGGAGAATGTGGGATTTTTACTTTATCAAAATTCAAAGCTGCCGCGATCGCGCATTCGAGATTTGGTAAAAGAAAAATTGGAAATGGTCGGTTTGCCATCAATAAGCCATCTTTACCCAGCCGAACTTTCCGGGGGAATGCGAAAACGGGTAAGTTTTGCCCGTGCAATCATGTCTAACCCCGATAATCCGTCAGAAGGCCCAGAAGTTCTATTATACGATGAACCAACAGCCGGACTCGATCCTATTGCCTCAACTGTAATCGAAGATTTAATCCGCTATTTGCAATGTTTGAATGGAGTTTGTAGTACATACGCTGTTGTTACCCATCAAGACAGTACTATTCGCCGTACTACTGATAGACTTATATTTCTCTATGAAGGTAGAGTGCAGTGGCAGGGTACAGTTAGTGAGATATACAACACAGAAAATCCCTTGATCAAACAATTTATGAGTGGAAGCGTGCAAGGGCCGATTCAAGTCGTCGGTTAGAAACTGAAAAGTGAAAAGTGAGGAGTGAAAAATGAGGAATGAGAGTTAAATTCAATTCATAACTCCTAACTCATAACTCCCAACTCATAACTAATTATTGGGTAGAGGAAAAATATGCGAGGTCTTATGACAAGCCGCTTCGCGTCTGGGCGAACATTTAGAGAAGGCTCTGTGGGGTTGTTGCTCCTGGTAGGACTAGGAGTATTTGGGTTACTCTTTTTGTGGTTAAATAGATTTACTGCTGCTGGCCGTTCATACAAAATTATTGTGGAATTTGCTAACGCTGGCGGAATGCAAAAGGGAGCAATAGTTCGCTATCGAGGTGTTAAAGTAGGAACTATTTCTCAGGTTCTACCAAAAGCGAATGCGATTGATATAGAAATTGAAATTGCCCAAACTGACTTAATTATCCCCCGGAATGTCGTGGTGGAAGCTAATCAAAGTGGATTAATTAGCGAAAGTATTATTGACATTACACCAAAAACAACTTTACCTGCTGGGGTTTTAATTGCTAGACCCCTAGATAAAAGTTGCGATTCCAGTCTGATTGTCTGTAATGGCTCTCGCTTAAAAGGTCAAATTGGCATCAGTGTTGATGAATTAATTCGCAGTTCAACTGATTTGGCCTCGTCATACAATGACCCCAAATTTTATAGAAATGTCAATAGGGTTCTAGAAACTACCACAAGTGCAGCATCCAGTTTTACTGAGCTAAGTCAGGATTTACAAGGTTTGACTAAAAGCTTGCGACAACAATTAAATACATTTTCAGCCACTGCTAATTCAGTACAACGAGCGACTAACCAACTTAATACATCTGCAAATCAAACAGTAAATAAATTTGGTGCAACTGCAACTCAAGCAAATCGTTTGCTCAACAACCTGGATAATCTATTGACAACAAATCGTTCTTCGCTGGTTGGCGCTTTAAATAATATCACCGAAACCAGCAACCAACTACGTGTTACAGTCAGTAGCCTATCACCATCTGTTAATCGATTGACTCAAGGAGAATTACTCAACAATTTAGAAGCTCTTTCAGCAAATGCAGCGCAAGCCTCAGCTAATTTACGCGATGCTTCTAAAACTTTAAACGATCCCAAAAATGCGGTGCTGCTGCAACAAACTTTAGATTCAGCACGAGTCACCTTTGAAAATACCCAAAAAATTACATCTGATTTGGATGAATTGACAGGCGATCCTAATTTCCGAAAAAATTTGCGGCAATTGGTGAATGGTTTAAGTGGTTTAGTCTCTTCTACACAAGATATGCAGCAACAAGTACAAGTTGCTACTACTCTAGATTCGGTCAAAGCTGCTGTGAGCAAACCAAATAATCTAATTCCTACCCCAGCACCAACCCAACAAGCAATGTCTAATGACAAGTCGCTACCCGTCTATGAAGTTAATCCTTCACCTGCTAATTTTGAAAGTAGTGACATCAACCTTCAACCAACCCCCAGTCCGTCTATTCCTAACTCATCCCAAGAAGTCTTGTTAAAACAGCTTCGGGAGTATGGTAAGCAACGAGAGCAACTGGAGACGGAAAAATAGGCAATAGACATCTCCAGAAATTAATGATGCGTGACTTGAAACTTTTGTAGAGATGTTGCATTGCAATGTCTCTACATTTTTTTTCACCAGATTTTAATTTAATGTGAGTTCGGGATAAGCTGAAACCCTCATTACACCGTTGCTTGATTCTAGGATCTATCAACGTGCTTGCACCGTTTCAGCCAGTTAGCGTTGAATAAACCTTCTTAACCCGAACTGATGTTCTATTAATACAATTCAGTAATTAGCGCAGTTTTCCTTCTGCCTCCTGCCTTCCTCTCAATTGCTTAACAAATTACTGACTTACTACAAAAAATCTGTCCCTCTCCAACTCAGAAAGGGACAGACTTAAACTTGAGTATTGCGCTATCGGGTGCGTTAACGAAGTAACGCATCATTTTGATCTAGCAGTCTGCCAACCCAAAAATGCTGCGTGATGGCTGGGTAAAGGGTAAGGGGTAAGGGATTTGAAACCTTTCCCCCTTCCCCTTTACCCCGCCAAGTCACGAAAGCGAACTACTAGCCTGTCACAGTACGTTAAGCAAAGGCATAACGCACCTTTTTATCTTAGAAAAAGTAGACTTAGACAAACACGAACCGAGTATCTGTTGCCAAATTGCGGTTTAATCCGCTTTCCACAACCGCAATTAATTCTAATTGCGTCCCATTATTGGCGAAAATGCCCACAGATGAACTACTAAATCCAGATACTGATGCTGACCCCAAGAAGTAATTGTCAGCAGATCCTTTAAGCTGAATCCGATCGGTTGCTTTGAAGTTAACAATATCAGCGTAGTCACCATTGCCAGATTTGGCATAGAAAACTGAACTAGCATCACCCAAAATGTAAGTATCTGCACTTTGAGCGCCGTTGAGTTGGTCAATTTCGTTTGTACCACCTCCCCAACCAATCAGGTGGTCATTGCCACCACCTCCAGCCAGGATGTCATTGCCAAGTCCACCTAGAAGGGTGTCATTATCTGCTCCACCATTGAGGCTATCATTACCTGCTCCACCTTCGAGGCTATCATTGCCTCCTCCACCTAGAAGTGTGTCATTGTCAAGTTCACCTAGAAGTATGTCATCAGCTGCTCCACCTTCGAGGATGTCATTACCTGCCCCACCTAAAAGTGTGTCAATGCCATCGTTCCCCAAGAGGGAGTCGTTACCGCCCTTGGCATCAATGTAATCATTGCCTGCTGCACCACTGAGTGTCTCATTGGCATCAGTGCCGATCACGCGATCGTTGCCACCTAGAGCATTGAATACGCTCACATCAACAAGTTGGTCGATAAAGATAATGTCGTTGCCAGATGTCGCCTTGTTATTGGCAACAGTCAGGTCAAAGGTATCGCTAACACTGCCACCTTTGCCATCAGCAGCGGTAACAGTGACGGCAAAAATGCCAGCTTGGGAGATATTGCCGAATATCAGACCCGTGTTAGCGATATCAGATCCAGTGGGTAAGCCCGTAGCAGTGTAGGTCAGGGTGTCGTCTTGATCGATGTCAGCAAATTTGTCACCGACGTTGAAAGAGAAAAGCTTGCTTGTGGAGATGATTCTGTCTTCAAGGGGTTGCACTACCGTCGGAGCATCGTTGACATCGTTAACTTGGATAGCTAACACCTTGTCAACGGAAAGTCCACCATTATCGATGCTGCGTACCCGAATGCTGTAAGCAGATTTGGTTTCAAAGTTCGGGGAAGCGTTGATTTTTAAGGTGTTGTCTGCGATCGCAAAAGCAGCATTATCAGCATCACCAGTTCCAGAAACTAAGCTGTAAGTGAAAGTGTTGCCGATGTCCGGGTCTATAGTACTAAATGTACCAATTACAGTATTGGCAGCCACATTTTCATTGATATTTGTAGCACTCAATGCGATTGCTGTGGGAGCATCATTTAAATTAAATCGAGCCACACTAGGGTCATGATCGCTATCTTGATCGGCAAATTCTGAGTTGACGTGAACGACATCATAGGCATCTAGCTTGCCAAGCAAGTTGCTACTAACTAAAAGGTGGTCGAGAGTTTGGGCATTGCCTTCAAAGTTGTAGGTATAACGCTCGTTTGCAGGCAGAGTTTCAATTAAAGAAGTCAGTCCAGCGCTTTCTAGAGTGGTGACTGGGTTGGAAAACTCAAAGTCATTCAAGTCACCCGCTACTACTACATTGGCATTAGGGTTGATGGCTAAAATACTTTGGACAAAGTTTTTCACCAGTGTCGCTTGTTGCTGACGCTGCACTTCGCTGGTGAGAGTTGGCGGTTGATTCACGCCAAATAATGGTTGGTCGCCACCTTTAGAATTGAAGTGGTTGCCAATTATATAAACAGTTTCACCCTTGAAAGTAAATTCACCAACTAACGGCTTGCGACTGCTAGTAAAGGCCGAGTTAGTGGGGTCAATCAAACCAGGACTATCAGAAAGAGTAGGAACACCAGAGACGTTGGTAACTGTGGTGCTGGAGGTGGAAGTACCACCGGGGCGATCTACAAAGTTGACACGAGCAGGATTAAACAAGAAGCCCACTCGGATATTTCCTCCAGGTTCACCGCCATTTGTACCGTTTACTGGGTCAATTTGGCGATATTGATATGTGGGACCACCAGCAGCAGCGATCGCATTAATTAATGTTTGGAAGGTGGTGCTGGCATCAACTACGCCATTATTCGTTGCCCCGTTATTGTCCTGAATTTCTTCCAGACTAATGATATCTGGTGATTTCAGATTGTTGACAATGCGGCTGGCAAGGTTGTTAAACTTGGTTGCCCCATCGCTTGGGTCAAGATTTTCGACGTTGAAGGTAGCAACTGTCAATTGGTCAGTGGTGGGAGTTAAATTAGTGACTTCTTTTTGCAGGGTACTGTTCTGTACTACTGTGGGAGCAGCCGATACTAAAACTTCATAGTTGCTAAAGTCGTAATTAACGACACCAACAATACTGCTAAGTTGTGTACCAACATTAATCTCAGGTAGCACTAAGGCATTGTTGAGATCATCGATTTGAATCCGCTCAGGATTGAAGTCTGAGGCACTAATTAGGCTACCACCGCGAGCTGTGCGTCCAGTGGCATTTGCTCCGTTGTCTGCTAATACCCAAATTTCTTGTGATGTCCCAAAGTTTCCAGTGGGTGAAGTGGAGACTGGGTTATTAACCTGTACTCGCATTCCTTCTAAACTTTCGTAGAAGTCGATGCCATCCTGGGCAGGGTCAAAGGTGGTCGTTCCAGTTTCGATATTCCCACTAGTATCGTTATCGATGACTGTGGTTGGGATAGTTCTGCCGCCATTACCCAGAATTGTGGCATTTGGCAAAGCATTGCCAGTAGAAACGGTGACAATTGTCGGGCTAGTAATTTGCGTTACCGTCAGGTTATTTGCATTATTACCGGGATGAAACTCCGTGACTGTTCCACTGACTAATATGGAATCGCCGACGGATACGGTTGGTACTGATGACGTGAAGACGAAAATACCTTCAGATGTACGAACGTCGTTATCTGGGTTGGGGTCTTGCAAGTAAAAACCGTTACTAGCTGTAGCCGTTACAATTCCCGCTACATTGCTGACATTCTGACCTCTCAAAGGTGAGATATGCCCCGCTCCCTGAATGTCGTGAATCCGAATTGCGTCATCATCAGCGATCGCCACTGTTGCAGTAGTAGCAGTACCCAAAGTATAGTTAGCGCTGCTATTCAGAGTCAAACTGATAGTTTCCGTTCCTTCAATTGTCGTATCATCCACAGGTGTAATGGTGATATCCACAAAGGATTGTCCGGCAGCGATCGTTGCTGTGCCTGTTAGGGTTGGTGTGTAATCTGCGCTTGTAGCTTGTCCAGCACCCGTGGCAACATTGTAATTTACCGTTAGGGCATTGGTTGTAATGCCTGTGCGAGAGATGCGGAAGGTACCAGGGTCACTGCCAGTTTCGGCGGCATTGGCATCTTGGGCTGCGATCGCAATTGTAGGTAGAGACGAAACAATAGTCCCTGGAGAACCGATTTCCACGTTTGAATTTACAGCGACGAATGCACCATTGACTCCCACAGCGCTCAGTGTTGCGATCGTGGCATTGTTTGACAAGGCGGCATTATCGAAGGTAGCAAATGGGGCTGCGGTTGGAGATGCTCCGAAGACGACATTAGCCTGTAAAGCACCAGTGGAATTATAGATATTCACCGCATCACCACCCGTACCCAAGCCCACGCCCGAACCAGAGTAGTTGCCGATCTTCAACCCAGCTGGTGGGTTCGCGCCAAACCAGTTGGATAGGAAAGTAGGATTAACGGTAGCTCCTTCAAGGAAGATCACCGATTCACCTGCACCGATAGTTGTAATACCACTTAAGGCGACAGACGAGGCGAAGCTATTGGAGTTGTCGTCAATTTTCCAGCCGGTGATATCCACGGCGCTCAAACCCTTGTTGGTAAGCTCAAACCAGTCTGCACCGACGGGCGAATTGCCACTACTCCAGGGAGCTACTTCAGTGATGAAGATACTGCTGGTGGTGGGATTCTCATTTACATCAGTGACTGATAAGGTAAATGCCGTAGTTGCATCTGGGTTATTGCCAACGGTGGTGTCATTTACATTGACGCTGACGTTGTAGCTGGTCTTAGTTTCAAAATCTAGGGTGGTTCCCGCTTTGACGAACAAAGCATTGTCCGTAATCTCAAAAGAGTTGGCATCTGCACCAGTCAAGCTGAGGGTATTTGTTCCCAAAGCGTCATCACTGACGATAATGTTGGCAACTTTAAAGGGAGTTGCAGTACTGGTGCTTTCTGACAAGCTGGTGACGGTATTTGCAAGGCTGACGGCTACAGGGGCTTGATTCGCATAAGTAAATGAGGATGGTGCATAGACCCAAAGTTGAGGGTGATCGATATCACCTCCGCCATTCTCGTTAACGACATAAATCAATCCATTCTTGTCTACCGTGATTCCTTCATTCCCCTGATCCACAACGGACAAAGGATTACCTGCATCGGAGGCGATGGTTAATGAGCTAGAGATATTCCCAGTGCGATCGATGTTGACGATCTTGCCTGATTCTTGGCTCAAGATCAGCAGGTGGCTGGAGTCGGGTTGTCCGTTTAAGGCTGATAGATTCGACAATGCGAAAACATCCGCGAAGTCCGCAAGCCCAGCCAATGCTGGATCGAAAAGGTTGGTAGAGTTGACTGTGGTGGGCGAACCGTTACTTGCAGTTCCCGCCGCAAAATCGATATTAGTTTGAAAAATTCCTTCGGGTGTAATCTCCTTAACTGCAATGAAGCCACCAGTCTGTGGGTCATAGGAGATACCTTCAATCCCAATATTTCCGACCGTTGTACCGAGTTTTACGGTCTGGACATCGCTTCTGGTAAGGGTGGTTCCTGGGGCATAGGTAAATAAATTAGCCTGTCTGTCTCGCTCCTCGATCAAGACAAACTTACCGTCACCGACATAGGTAAGCCCTTCTGTATCATAGAATTCAGTTCCTTGGGGACTGCTGCCAGAAGCTAGCGTCATTGAGTCGATTAATTGTCCCGTCTTCGATACTTGCACGATCGCTCTGCCACCATCACCGACAACGAACAGCGTGTCGGTATCCTTGTTATAGGTGACAGCCGAGACTTCTTGAGCCAGCAAGCTGTTTGTTGGTGCAGTGGTTCGGGTAGGTTCGGGTAGGTCGTAACGTCCGATACGGACGTAGGTGGAGAGATCGATGGAAGTTACCGCCGTATCGTTGTCAGCGATCGCCACTGTTGCAGTAGCAGTAGCACCTAAAGTATAGTTGGCGCTGCTATTTAGAGTCAGAGTTAAGGTTTCAATTCCTTCAACTGTCGGATCATCTACAGGTGTAATGGTGACATCGACAAAGGATTCTCCAGCAGCGATGGTTGCTGTGCCTGTTAGGTTTGGTGTGTAATCTGCGCTTGTGGCTTGTCCAGCACCCGTGGCAACATTGTAATTTACCGTTAGAGCATCGGTGGTACTCCCTGTGCGAGAGATGCGGAAAGTGCCAGGGTCACTACCAGCTTCGGCGGCGTTGGCATCTTGGGCTGCGATCGAGACAGTGGGGGTTGATGCGGCGATCGCAAAATTCGTGGTATTTGGAGCAGTTGTAGTATAGTTACCATCAGTTTGATCAACCGTCCAGTTGTTAACATTAAAGACTGAAGATTTATAGTTTGCAAAGCTAGATTGTCCAGTTCTAGAGCCACTATATTCACCATAGTCAGCACTAGTTCTTAATACTATTGCGTTAACTCCAACCGTTAATCCTGCATTTGTAATTGGATCACCAGGCGTTACAACATCTCCTGATGATACCGCAGTTAAAATCGTAGTTGGAGCAGCTGCGCTAGAGCCAAGAAAAGCATAGATAACATCACCACTTGCAGAAAGACCGTAGTTACTGCTACCTGATACCGTAGCACGAGAGAGAGTTCCAACTGATGCAGCAAGGGTGGCAACATCAACTCCAGTAAAGCGAATTACTGTACCAGCATTTATCGTACTAGATCCTGATGTCCATTGAAAATAAGACTCACCAGTATTAAAAGCTGTCGTGCTAGTAGCTTCGTTATCAGTGAAATAAATCGTCGTATTCGGTTCTATATCTACAAATGTAACAATAGACCAGCCATCTTCGTCGGCATTGAAGGATATAAAAGCAATATCCCCTTGTGTTAAAGCCATAGGAATTATTTAACCTCTTTAGTTGGTTTCAGATTCTCAAAAAATCAAGTAAATGATCCGAAGCGATGTATTAAGTGCGATCGCTCTTGGGATTTATCCAAAGTTGTCCGCACTTTCTAACCAGCCCAAAAGCGATCGCTACACCTACCAGAGCGATTACACTGATTTGTGGGGCGATCGCCTCCCATAAACACAAAAAGATAGATGCAATAACTTACTTCAGCGTTTGGGCGAACATAAGACAAGACCAGCATGAAAGACCGAAGTAAATAGCAAAAAATAACTACATACTTTATTAGTATTAATTCGTACTCATCAACTTCAACCTATCCCGGTAAGTTTAAGAAACAGCTAGCAAAAGGTTAAAAAAACAAATCTTTGGTATGAAATTGCGCTCAGAGGTAGACTCAGTAGATTGAAAAGTCAGCAGATGAGAGGCAATCCAATACTTCTTGGATAAGTACTTTCCATCTCTGATGTGGTCTGGGGAAAGGTAAATTCAAACCTTTTCCCTTTCCCCTTTCCCCCTTAACCTAAAAATATTGGTAGCGATCGCCACTTGTTATTTTTTGGTCAACTCAGGGAACTCTATTAATACGGTTCAGTAATTCGCGCAGCATTGGCCAGAGAAAGGCTTCCCGTAAGGTAAGCAACTGGTATTAGTTGTTGTGGGTTTAGTTGAACTGTGTTGTAAGCATAACTTTGAGTTTTGAGGATCGGCTGATGGATAAATCAATTATTCAGTTGGTTGACGAATTACCAACTGACAATATCACTGTCAAAGTTTTAAAGGCTCTTGATTATGTAGCGCCAGGTGAGTGGAGCAATTTGACAGGGTTTGAAAATAGTATTCGCAGCGTTACAGGAGAAACCGATGCTAAGGTAATTCAGAGAATCCGCGATCGCGCTGTCGCATTATACGAAGATCCTCAAAAAGGCTACCAGTTCGCAATCAAGCTTTATCAAACAATTGATAAGGCAGACACAGCGATGGCGGCAGCAGCTTTAGCGAATAAAGTTAGTGAAAAAATCAGCTTTCTGTCTTTTTTAGGCAACATTACTCCCAAAGCTGATGTAACTCAATCTATTGATTTGGCACTGAAAATCGCTGTCGAAATCATCGCTTTTTGCAAACTAAATGGTATTCCTCAGCCTAACCCCCAAGAGTTTGCTAATTCCCTTACTAACAACTATCAAAATGCCTCCTTAATGCGGATGGTAGCTTTAGTTTGTATAGACGGAATTCTGCCATTAGGCCCCGACTTTCTTAGCAAAATTCACGGAGTTATTAGTGGTACTGATGCTGGTGCAATAACTCAAAATCCGGTTTTCTTAGCTGTCAATAACTTTTTACCAGGTAATAATCCTTCTGATAAAGTTGGTTTTATCAGTCAGGGTTTTAACTCCGTACAAGGTTGGATGAATAATTTAGTATCTAAAACAGGTGTAACCCCGCAATCAATTTCTAGTAGTTTGGGTAGTTTTATTCAGATTGCTGATGATAATTTAGATTTTGTCGCAGTATTCCTAGATCAAACTACCAATTACTACGAGCATACCGGAACTCAAAGCGTCGCTCGCGGCTTGATTTTGGAAGCATACGCTTTCGTAAAAGAGGAAATTAAACAAGAGCAACAAAAGCCTATTCAAGATGTTTCATCAGCTTCTGCTGTCAAGTCAGATAAAATTCAGTATGAAGTCAGCAAAACAGTAGAAGTCTGGGATGGTGAAGACGAAGATTGGTATCAGGGAACAATTGAGAAAGTTCAAGATGACCAATTTTTTATTCATTACCTTGGCTATGGTTCATCTTATGACGAGTGGGTGGGCGAAGATGACATTCGGACTCGCGATCTTCGCGCTGCGGATGACAATGGATATGCAGTTGGTCAAAAAGTAAAATGTTGGGATGAAGACCAAGAAGCTTGGTATTCTGCAACGATTCAGCAAATCCAAAATCAGCAATACTTTGTTCACTATATTGGTTATGACTCATCCTATGATGAGTGGGTTGATAGCGACGAAATTTCTTAACTACTGAATTAGCACAGGGTCGGCAAGAGCAATATCTACGATGGGTTATTATCCTCTCTAGGAGACTCTGCACGTAGCTTACTGAATACTCGCTATCGGTGTCACACCCTGTGCTAGCACTATTACCTTTAAAAATTACGAATTACGAATTACGAATTACGAATTATTTTGACGCGCTACCATATCCCCTATTGCCTTCGTGCAATGTATGTGAGGAGTAGCAGGTTAAACAGATGACAAAAGAATTTAATACACAAGGTGCAGAGAATTTGATTGCGATCGCAGATCAATTCACCCAAGTAGGAAAGGTTACAGCCGTTAAAGCCTTTGGAAGTGGTAATATAAATGACACTTTCTTAGTCACTCTAGATTCCTCAAAAGAACAACATTTTGTCCTGCAACGCATCAATACACAGGTATTTCGTCAGCCAAAACTGATTATGCAGAATATGCGTACCTTCACTGAGCATGTTCATAAACAGTTACAGCATATCTCCCTCAATCGTCGCTGGGAAGTACCGCGTGTATTATTAACTAAGGATGCTCAAGACCACTGTCAGGATGCAGACGGCTCATTTTGGCGGGCGATTAGCTTTATTGAAGGCTCCCAGTCTTTCGATACTATGCGCGATCGCTTACAAGCGAAAGAAATCGGTTATGCCTTGGGGATGTTCCACAATTTAATCAGTGATTTACCACCAGAAAACCTCGCTGATACTCTTCAAGGATTTCATATTACACCGCTTTACCTCCAGCGTTACGAAGAAGCGTTGGCGAAAACTAGTGCTAGTCAATCTTCGGAAGTTAATTATTGTTTACAGTTTGTTAGCGATCGCCAAGCCTTTGCACATATCCTAGAAAATGCCAAAGCTGAGGGCAAACTACCTCTGCGTCTGATGCACGGCGATCCCAAAATTAATAACGTTATGTTCGACACTGTTACCCAACAAGCCGTCAGCGTCATCGACCTAGACACCGTTAAACCAGGTCTGGTACATTACGATATTGGCGATTGTTTGCGATCGGGCTGCAATCAGGCTGGAGAAGAAACAGAGAATTGGGAAAGTGTTCATTTCGATACAGACCTCTGTCAGGGAATCTTACAAGGCTATCTCTCTGTGGCAAAGGCGTTTCTTACCGAGAATGACTATGCATACATATATGATGCTATCCGTCTCATTGCCTTTGAATTAGGATTGAGATTTTTTGCTGATTATTTAGCCGGGAATGTCTACTTTAAAGTTAAGCACCCAGAACATAACTTGGCAAGAGCGATCGTGCAGTTTAAGCTTACCGAGAGTATTGAATCTCAAGAAACGCAGATTCGTAACATTATCAAAGACTTGAAATGAACAACCAGACATTTTCCCTACAACCCTTCCCTTCTACTGAATCGCTGCCTAATTTGAAAATTGCAGGCAATATCAGCCGAAATGGTAATCAATTTGCCATCCACTATCTGCTTGAAGCCGATTTAAAAGAAATTGCGATTGCCCAACCATCAAATACACCGTCACGCAAGCATGAATTGTGGAAAGACACCTGCTTCGAGTTCTTCCTTGGCATCAAAAATTCTCAACAGTATTGGGAATTCAACCTGTCCCCAAGTGGACACTGGAATGTTTATCGCCTTGATGGGTATCGTCAAGGAATGCAAGAGGAAACAGCTTTTGAAAATCTCCCTTTTAATGTTCAAAATCAATCTGATAGTTTAGCACTAGCCTTAAATGTTGATTTAGATAAAATCATTTCTATGGAGCAAGCAATTGAAGTTGCCATTACTAGCGTTATTAAAGATAGAGATGGTGAAGTAACTTACTGGGCGTTAACTCATCGAGGCAAAGAGGCTGACTTTCATTTGCGAGACAGTTTTATCATTGAGTTGTAAATACTATAATTTAAATTGCATCATTTTCATGGTAATAAAAGCTGCAAACCCTCTCCCTTGATCCCCTGCGATCTCAATGTGCAAATTAAATGCTAGCAATGGAGGGTTACTCACGAAATTTCTATTAACTATTTGAGCCAGTTTAGGTAAAGCTGGAGGGCCTGATGCTAACGCCATAATGATAAAACCAGCTTTCACTGGTTTGGTTACAGGTACTACTTGCAACAGCAAATAGATAAAAAGGGGTACAATTAAAAAATTTTCCACCAGGGATAAAATAACTAAATGGATATTGTGGAGTGGTTCCCAAATCTGCTGTAAAGTTAACTTCAACCCTGTACTAAACATAGTTCCAACGACAAATGACAGAAATGCGAGTTTGTCAAGTATGGGGATAATTTCATTCATAATTTTTTGCTTTCGCGCGATCGCTTTGATGGATCTTGTAAGAGTAGATGTAGAGGCAATACTTCTCGTTTTTTACATTTTTAACTCAGAATCGGCTAAGGGTTAAAGGTTTTTTCTTTCCCTTTTCCCTTTCCCCTTTTCCCCTTAACCGAGAAGTATTGCATCCTAATGCTATTAATCCCTTACAACAAGCGTTGGATGATCCCGATAGAGAAGTTTCCATCCAAGCGCAACGCGCAATTCAAAAGATTCAAGTAGATAAAAACTCTCTTCCTTAATACCATTTTTTTGTAAAGCTGCAATCGATGAATGGTTTAAGGTTAGATACAAAAAATATTCCAGCAGAGGGCAGCTTTTGGCTTTATCTGCTGGAGACTCTAAATGTGAAACTTTTAGGAATCGACTTTAGTAGCGATTGTTATTGTTGCGGCGGGCATTACCACCACCCCAGCTACCACGAGGAGAACTGCTTCTATCCTCGCGAGGTTTAGCTTTGTTCACTTTCAAGTCACGTCCCATCCATTCAGCACCGTCAAGTGCATCAATGGCAGCTTGTTCTTGTGTGTCTGATTCCATTTCCACAAAAGCGAACCCACGAGGCCGGCCTGTTTCCCGATCTGTGGGTAGTTGAACACGACTTACTGTTCCGTATTCTGCAAAAGCCTGCTTTAGGTCCTCTTCTGTAACCTGATATGACAGGTTCCCGACGTAAATTGACATAGAAGTCTCCGAATTCAGGGAGTGTAGAGAGTTAAATTCGGAGAGACGGTTTTTAGAAATCAAAACTAGTTACTCAACCGAAAATAATCTTTATGTCCATGAGTTTAACACAGCCTTCAGCCTTTGAATATCGTCTAATAGTGAATTTTATTCACAAATCAAACCCTTAAGGCTGGTTTGCAGACTTATCCATTGGCTGGCTTTTGTTGCTTGTACTATAAAAGTTACACTTTTAATCTGCGATCGCGCAGGTATTCAGTGTTTTGAAAATTAAGCTGTGGACTTAGAGGTAAAGATTATGATGGGTAGTGGGTGCAATCATAACATGACTAGCTCTTTTAAAAGCAAATTAAAAAATATTCATCCTCAAATGTCCCATTAGCTATGGTCGAACTGCGCTAAAATCTTTTCTGCTTGCTGGCACAGTGCTTCGTGATATTCACCATTACTCGCCAGCAAACCTCCCCATTGATTGATATCACCAGTGTTATACTGCAACGGAGTGCCGTCAAAGTGGGTAAACTTACCACCAGCTTCTGTTAAAATTAGTTCTGGTGCTGCCATATCCCAATCTTTAGGCGCAGACTTACCAGAAAGGGAAATGTAGATATCTGCTTGTTGCTCGACAATAGTGGCGATTTTGCAGCCGACACTACCCACAGATTTCTGATTTTGACAGGGTAAATTTTGTAGCAAGTAATCTAAGCGCTGGTTGCGGTGAGAGCGACTAACCACTAAGGTTAAATCCTCAATTGGTTTACTTGACGACACTTGTAAAGGAACAGAGCCATCACTGGTTTCTACAAATGTCCCCCCACCTTTGGTAGCGTAATATAACTTTTCTGCCTCTGGTACTACCACCACTGCTAAAATCGGGCGCGTTTCCTTGACTAAAGCAATGTGAACTGCATAGTCCCCAGTTTTTTCAATAAAGTCTCGTGTGCCATCCAAAGGGTCAATTATCCATACCCAAGGGGCGGAAGGGTGTGCGCCTGTAGTTGGTGACTGATAGGTTTCTTCGCTGATGTAAGCAAAATCTTCGTTACCTAAAGTTGCTTGTAGCTTCTCTAAGATATATTGACTCACAGCTACATCGGCAATGGTAACAGGCTCATTTTGTTTATATTGCACATCTAAGTTAGGGTCTTTTGCGGTGCCGTGGTAGTACGATCGCAGTATATCTGCTGCACCCCAACCTATCTCACGAGCGATCGCTAATATTTCTTGTAAGTCTTTCATTAAATTTGCCTTTATTAATCTAATTACTCAGCACTTTAAATCCATCCAGCGCCGAGTGCCAAAAAATTTACAAGAATCAGCAGCAATATTAGCTGCCAGCGCTAGCGCATCAGTAAA
Source organism: Nostoc sp. FACHB-133 (assembly GCF_014698055.1). NCBI lineage: Bacteria > Bacillati > Cyanobacteriota > Cyanophyceae > Nostocales > Nostocaceae > Nostoc > Nostoc sp. FACHB-133. Next base: position 55,107 of record NZ_JACJSH010000028.1, on the reverse strand, counting down.
ACTTTCCCTTAAAATGTAATCACAAAAAGCACCGTGGAAAATATCTCCAGCCCCTAATGTATCAACCGCGTGTATTTGCGGCACATCTACGATACCAGCTTTAGTGCAACTCAAGTATTCAATTGGTTTTTGTCCATGAGTAATGGCGATGTAAGGAATGTCAAAGCCGGCCAGATAAGCAAAAACGTCTTCTCCTGTCTGACAGTTGGGCGGATAAAAATTAGCTGAACAGATAGCATAATCTACAAATGGCAAAATTTGCTCAAATCCAGGCTTCCAACTGCCACCATCGATTACTACTGGGATATTTTTGGCTTTAGCTGCTTGGGCTATGAAATAACTTACAGCCATCTGATGCCCATCAATTAGTACTATATTGATATTTTGTAAAATATCGGAAGGGATAGATGCACTGCTGGCTTGAGTTTTGACAGCATTGATGGAAACCACGGCTCTTTCACCCGTGGCTTGGGTGACAATGATTGAGGAGACAGGCGGTGCTAAATCAGTGGTAGGCTCAAGGTCTGCGATCGCAACTTTGTAATTTGCCAAATCGCCTCGAATTAGCTGTGTCATTGGGTGAGAACCCACTACACCTAAGACTGTAGCTTGATTATCTAAATGCCTGAAAGTTACAGCTGCGTTTGTTGCTGGGCCACCTGCCGCTACAGTATAGTCAGTAGCGACAATCTTCTGATTATTTTTGGGGGCAGATTCAGCAAGGTAAATCAAATCTAAAGTTACTAAACCGACAAATAAACCACGATCCGATTTTGGATTTTCAATTTTGGACGAGCCATTTGTCATATATGTTCGTATAGCTGCATAAATAATTATTTTTAACTCTTAGACGCGATGAATCGCGTCTCTCCTGTCTCTCCTGCACAGACGCAATGAATCGCGTCTCTACAAAAACTCTAATCTCTCATGCAAACCGATCCAAAACCAAGAACACTTTACGTTGTCGGTACACCCATTGGCAACCTGGAAGATATAACCTTTCGGGCGGTGCGAATTTTGCAGACTGTAGATATCATTGCTGCGGAAGACACCCGTCACACAGGGAAATTATTACAGCATTTTCAAGTTAAAACTCCCCAGGTGAGTTACCACGAACACAATCGTACCAGTCGCATCCCGGAATTATTAGAGCATTTAGTTAACGATAAAGCGATCGCACTTGTGAGTGATGCGGGAATGCCAGGTATTTCCGATCCTGGATATGAACTGGTGAAAGCCTGCATTGAGGCGGGGATTTCAGTAGTTCCCATACCTGGCGCTAGTGCAGCAATTACCGCTTTGAGTGCATCTGGATTACCAACGGATCGGTTTACCTTTGAAGGCTTTCTCCCGGCGAAAACTCAACAGAGACAAGAATATTTAGAATCTCTGCAAACAGAATCTCGCACATTGATTTTCTACGAATCGCCTCACCGCTTGCGAGATACTTTACAAGACTTAGCACAAGTTTGGGGAAGCGATCGCCAAATTGTGCTAGGGCGGGAGTTAACAAAATTGTATGAGGAATTTTGGCGAGGGACAATTGCCGAAGCGATCGCTCACTACAACCAACGAGAACCCCAGGGTGAATATACATTAGTCGTGGCAGGAATTCCAGCCAGTCAGCCTCAACTGACAGAAGAGGAATTGAAAGCCGAATTGAAAATGTTAATTAGTCAGGGAATATCGCGATCGCAAGCTAGTCGTCAGTTAGCAAAATTTACCTCCCTTCCCCGTCGCCAACTTTATCAACTAGCTCTTTCTTTGGTCGTTACTCCTGAGTCTTGAAACACTAATAAAAATACTACTAGGGCTTACGCAAAATTATACCCTGTAGGGGCGATTTATGTAGATGCAGAGACGCTTTCGGTAGGGTATTTCCCCTACCGGAGAATCAGTGAATATTCAAATGATATCTAAAGATTTTTGATTTTAGTTCTCTAGATAGATCGGTAATTTTAGAGGCAAACTTTAATATGAAATAGTCGAAAGGAAACGACAAAGCACATTCTCACAAAGGAAAGATTTAATGACTAACATTATTGCTTGGCTGGTTTTGGGTTTAATTGCAGGCGCGTTAGCTAAGTTATTTTATCCAGGAACCCAAGGTGGCGGTATTCTTTCCACAATTATATTAGGAATACTTGGAGCCGTAGTCGGTGGTTATTTGGGTCAAATTTTACTAGGGAGTAGTTCAGCAGCAGCCGCATCTGTAGGAGCTTTATCTTTGGGAAGCATTTTATTTGCTGTTCTGGGTGCTATGCTGCTGATTTTCCTATGGGGTTTACTGACTCGCCGAGCTGTATAATTACCTTCAATTAACTAATAATCTTGGGAATCACTTCTAACTGCAATAAACCGATAAAATGACATTAGAAAAAGAGCGAAAAACTATAGTAGTTTTCGCTAAATGTTCCGACGCACAATTGGCACTTCAGGAACTAAAAGCTTCTAATTTTCCAATGCACAAAGTTTCTGTAATTGCACGAAATGCAGAAGAACAAAGTGATATTGCTGGTGTTGAAGTTAAAGATAGCACTAGCAATACATCCTCAGAAGACACCGATCGAGCTTTTACTGGTAGTGCTTTAGGCGATTTGAATGACTTATTAGCTGGTCTAGTCTTCTGGGTAGTTCCTGGTGTAGGCCAAGTCATGGTAGCCGGCGCACAAGCAATAGCGATCGCTAGCAATCTAGCAAGTTGTTTACCGGATGTATTGGTAAGTTTAGGAATTCCTAAAGAGCAAGCAGCGGGTTACAGTGATCTGGTCTGTAAAGGTTATCATTTGCTGATGATAACCGGCATAGACATAGAAATTCGTCTAGCTAAGAGGATTTTTAATCGCCGCGATCTTCAACATTCGGGTGTTTATGAGCCATACTCCACCCCAAATAGCCGTTATAAGCACGCTATTGGTATTTTTTCTAAGTACCATAATCTAGAAAGAGCGCTTACTGAACTGAGAACTGCTGGTTTTCCGATGAGTCAAGTATCAATAATTGCTAAAATTACCAGCAAAATAAGTGATATTCTTGACATGAATATCAGCAGTTCTCAAGATATTTACCCCACTTTAGGAATTCCTAACGATCTCGCCAGATATTATGAACATCAGGTCGCAGGTGGAAATTATCTAGTAGTCATAAAAGGCACTGACATCTACATAGCAGGTGCAAGAGCGATTTTAGAAAGTAACAATATCCAAGATTTTAGTATACATAGCCCATCTGAACTTGATTTGGCTAGAAGCGATCGCTAGAGTATTACTAACTTCTAGTTAAACTCAATAACGTGAAATTTATAGGAAAAGTATATTTTTTTATATAGATGAAATAGTTTACGTAAGTAGATATTGTCTTTTAAAACCCTAATTTTCTAGCATAAAATTGCTTACGATAACTAAGGTTAAGGTTGTTCTTAATAGTGGTGTACAATAGTAATGGCATTTTATCCAGCCGCCAAAACTACTATGTTTAGCGTTTATAGAAAATGAAGTTAATTTTCTGCATCCCATCTGCTTAATTGTACTATTCAAGATTTTTGTCTATTCCTAAAATAGTTTAACTTTCAACTATAGAATATTAAAATCTTGTGAAGTTATTTAATCTCCTCCAAGGGTTTTTGATAAAAAGATGATGTCAAATTAAATCTAAGCGACAACAAGAGGTTAGCCTTAGAGTAAAATAATATCTGTTTCAAATAGTAAAATAGTCGTCTCATAACCAATCCTACCCATTTTCGGTTCTGAATCCCATTTCCATTCCTACAAGATATGACCAGTTTCCAGAGTTAGGATGACATTCTCTTATGGTTCCCAATCCACCAATAAATTCTACCTTTTGCCCTTTGTAGAATTTGGGTTTTGCTATGTCAATTACTGTGATCATAAGAATCACCCCGTTTTTGTAAAGTCAGATGTTAAATTTATAATCTAAGAACAACTGTTTAAATATCCACCGCAAGATTAAATTGTCAAAAAAGTGGTTGCTTCTTTTGAAAGAGGTTATGCTATTTGCAAATTTCAGACTTGTTAAAATATAAAAATGTTAGAAAAAATTATTTATTTAGAGATTTATTTAAAATAACCTTACATTTGTAAATATATATATATATATAGGATGGAAGTGATAATATTTAGCGTGCCAAAAACTAGGCATATCCCAGATCAACCAAACATCATACATTTAGTTTAGATAGTTAGAACATAATCGAAATAGTCTGAAAAACAGAAATAGTTTAAATACCTGCCTGGAATAATGTTTAACCGTTTGAAGATTGGAACCAAGATTGGAGTAAGTTTTGCCTTGAGTTTGGCAACTCTGACCACCATTGGTCTAATCTCCTACCAAAGCACGAACGATCTAATTGAAACTTCGCGCAAAGAAACCCATACCTACCAGGTGCTAAGTCAGCTTGAAGACCTGAATCTGCAACTGACAAATGCTGAAACTGGTCAACGCGGTTACATTATTACGGGCGAACAGCGCTATTTAGAACCTTATAACGCTGCAATTGAATTACTGAATCAAAAAGTTAAGGAACTTCAAAAGTTAACAGCAGATAATCCCAACCAACAAAATCGACTTGATACTTTGCAGCCACTGCTAACTCAAAGAATGGCTGTAATGAAAGATGTCATTGAGCTACGGCAAAGCCAGGGTTTAGAAGCTTCCCAGAAAGCTATCTTGACAGACCAGGGTAAGCAGCTGATGGATCAGATTCAGAAAGTTATTCAGGCGATGAAAACTGAGGAGAATGCACTGCTGAAACAGCGCTCTGAGAGAGCAAGAGCAGCTGCCCGGCAAACGATCGCCAGTATTATTTATAGTATTCCTTTATTTTCTTTAATCTTAGGTTTAATCGGATTTGCCTTAACCAGACATATCTCAGCACCTCTAAAGCAAGTTTCTGGTTTGGCAGAAAAAGTGGCGGATGGAGATTTATCGGTAAGTTTACCAGATAGCGATCGCTACGATGAAATTGGCGTGTTGACGCGCACCTTCAACCAGATGATCGTTAATCTGCGAAATACAACTCAAAAAAATGAAGAGCAAAACTGGTTAAAGTCTAACTTAGCTGAATTTACCCAGATGCTCCAAGGGCAGCGAAATCTGGAAGCTGCGTCTAGCTTGATATTGTCGAATTTAGCGCCACTGGTTGGGGCATCACAGGGCGTTTTTTATGCAATGGCCTCTATAGACGATCAGCCAGTACTGAAGTTGTTGAGTAGTTATGCTTACAAAGAACGAAAAAACTTAGCAAATCAGTTTCGCTTGGGCGAAGGATTGGTGGGACAATGCGCCCTAGAAAAACAAAGAATCCTCCTCACAGAAGTTCCTAGTGACTATATCCGCATCAGTTCCGGCTTGGGAGAATCACCACCGCTAAATATTATTGTTTTGCCTATAGTCTTTGAGACGCAGGTGAGTGCCGTGATTGAACTTGCCTCTTTTGGGTCTTTCAGCCATCTGCATCTGACATTTTTAGAGCAATTGAGTGAAAATCTGGGTGTATTTTTAAATAATATCGCCTCACAATTGCAAACCCAGCAACTACTTGAAGAGTCTGTTGCTTTGACAGAAGAACTGCAAACTCAGCAAGAAGAACTACAACAGAGCAATCAACGTTTAGAAGAACAGGCGCACGAGTTGGAGGAATCACAATTTCTTGTCAAGCAGTCTAACGAAGAATTACAGCAACTAAATGAGGAGTTAGAAGAAAAGGCAGAACTGTTAGAAGTTCAAAATCGGGAAGTTGCTCGCAAGAACCAGGAAGTTGAGCGGGCGAGGAAGTCTTTGGAAGAAAAAGCTGAACAACTGGCTTTGTCTTCCAAATATAAATCGGAATTTCTGGCGAATATGTCCCACGAATTACGGACACCCTTAAATAGCTTGTTAATTTTAGCCAGACTGTTAGCAGATAATTCTCTTAACAACTTGACCGATAAACAGGTAGAGTACAGCCGAACTATTTACTCGGCTGGCACTGATTTGCTGGAATTGATCAATGACATTCTAGATTTAGCAAAAATTGAGTCGGGTACGATGTCGCTCGATATTGAGCAAATTGCTTTTGCAGATTTGGCGACATCTCTAGAACAGACTTTCCGGCAAGTAGCCCACAATAAAGAACTCAGTTTTACTATTGAACTGGATAATAAGTTACCCCCAACAATTTATAACGATTCCAAACGTCTGCAACAAGTGCTGAAAAATCTCCTAGCTAACGCCTTTAAGTTTACTGAACGGGGAGGCGTGAAGTTAGAAATTAGTATGTATTCTGACGCAGCCGAAATTGATAATCCGATGATTGCTTTTGCAGTTAGCGATACGGGTATAGGCATTCCAGCCGAGAAGCAGAAGATTATTTTCGAGGCATTTCAGCAGGCAGATGGCACAACCAGCCGCAAGTATGGCGGCACTGGCTTGGGTTTGTCCATCAGCCGCGAATTGGCTCAACTGTTGGGAGGGAGAATTGAAATAGTCAGCGAACCAGGGCAGGGAAGCATCTTCACTCTCTACCTACCCAGACGACAAGAAAAGAATAGTCAAAGTACTTTTACACCCCCTCAACCAATCACTATCCGCCCAGCATCGACTATAAAAGAACTGCCTTTGGTAGAAAACAGACCCACAACTGTGGACACTTCTCCAAGCACAAAAGTACTTACCACCTCTCCCCACGAAATTCCAGATGACCGGGAAATAATTCAACCGGGCGATCGCATTTTGCTAATTATCGAGGATGATGATAAATTTGCCCGCATCTTATTAGATATGGCTCGTGAGCAGGGCTTTAAGGCCATAGTTGCCTTACAGAGCAAACAAGGTCTAGCACTCGCGCAACAGTTTAAGCCCGATGCAATTATGCTAGATATTTATATGCCAGAAATGGATGGTTGGACGGTGCTGGATCGTCTAAAGCATAAGCCAGATACTAGGCATATACCAGTACATATACTTTCCGTAGATGAAAGACAGCAACGGGGATTACAGCTAGGAGCAATTACTTACTTACAAAAACCTGTTTCTCCAGAAGCGCTAACTCAGGTATTGACTGATATTAAAGGTTTTATTGAGCGTCAGGTAAGAAATCTCCTCATCGTAGAAGACGATCCCGTACAAGCCCAAAGTATTATCGAATTGATTGGTAATGGTGATGTCCAGAGTACAGCAGTGGGTACGGGAGCAGAAGCGCTGTTGATTTTGCGATCGCAGCACTTTGACTGTATGGTACTGGATCTTGGTCTGCCCGATATGAGCGGGTTTGCACTAATTGAGCAAATCAAGCAAGAACCCAGGCTGTTGAAACTACCAATTATCGTTTATACCGGCAAAGAACTCAGCCGCCAAGAAGAAACCCAACTGCGGGGATTAGCAGAGACAATTATCATTAAAAATGTGCGATCGCCAGAGCGTTTATTAGACGAAACGGCCCTGTTTTTGCATCGAGTGCAAGCAAATTTGCCCACACCAAAGCGTCAAATGCTAGAGCAACTACATCAAAATGACCCAGTGCTAGCTAATCGGAAAATTTTGATTGTAGATGATGACCTGCGGAATATTTTTGCCCTGACCAGCTTCTTAGAAAGCTATCAAATGCAAGTGCTGTTTGCTGAAAATGGCAGAGATGGCATAGAGAGACTGCAAACTAATCCCGACATCAATATAGTATTGATGGATATTATGATGCCAGAAATGGATGGTTACGAAACCACCCGCGCTATCCGCCAGCAACAACAGTTTCGCTCACTACCAATAATTGCTTTAACTGCTAAAGCTATGCCAGGCGATCGCGAAAAGTGCATTGAAGCTGGAGCCTCTGACTACATTACCAAACCTGTAGATACTGAGCAACTACTTTCACTACTCCGCGTTTGGCTGTATCGGTAAGGAGTCATCTTTTTTATTAGCCTTTTCCAAGAGGGCTTTTCCATACTCATTACATTCTAAAGAATCCTCAAAAACAGGAACTCCCATTTTTTCAAGATACCTTATGTATATTCCATTAAGTTGATCGTCTTCAACTAAAAATGTGACAATTTTCTTGTCATAAGATAAACAGTATATTATCCCACTATTTAATTTAGCTGTACCCCAGATATAATAATTTTCTATTAAACCGAACTGCGTAAGATAATCATGAATAAGCTCATCAGTGATCCCAGGTCTAGTCTTAATTTTAACTTTTTTAGCTTTCATGTTTTTAACTTCTTATGACAAGGAGGAAAGCCTCGTAGGGGCAGAGAGAGAAAGAGTTTTTTGAAAACCAGCTTGCCACCAGCCACCATCCAATCATCAATTCCTTTCTCAGTATTAGGCAGTTGCGCTACTTCACCTGACACCCTTGCATAAGTACATTAGCTTTCGTCTTCATCATTTTCCTGATTCGTGCAACAAAGCTTTTCTATAACTTCGTAAGGAACATATAAGACTTTTATTTGATTTTTGAAAAAACTCAGTACATATCTATTCCCTATTTCCGTTATTATCATTCAACTTTTGCATAAATTCTTGATGTTCAGTGGCAGCTAAACCTGTTTGTAACACAGATAACACCGTTGTCATTTCTCCTGACAGCAAAGCAGGTGTCGACAACCACAACCCTGGAAACACCTGACTACGAATAATTCCCTGCTCATCGGTTGGTAGCGAAACATACTCGTCCGCTTGCAGTTTAAACCAATCCAACTGATTATCTAATGTTCGCCAGACAATATACTCCTGTACTCCATTCCGCCGATAGGTGCGTTTTTTATCATGTAAATCGATAGCTGCACTGCTTGCTGCCACTTCTATCACCAGTTCAGGTGCGCCTTGGATATAATCATCCTCACTAATCAATGCCTGTCTGCCCGGAATGAATAGTACCGCATCAGGCTGTGGTTCATTATCCGGATCTAAACGCACTGTAGGTTCAATTCCCAGAACAAGGCCAGGCGTTGCCGTTTTATAGTTCCACAACCACCCGATCAGGTTTCCATGTGGTTCCCCATGACTTTTAATTCTGAGTGGCGATGCCATGATATACACAACTCCTTCAACCAGTTCAGCTTTTCTTAAATGCGGCATTGCCTGATAGCGACGCTCAAATTCGCAGCGAGATAAGCGATCGCCATTTTCCAGAGGTAAAACTGAAATCACTTTTTTAGGAGTTGCAACCATCCCTTTGTCCTCTTTGCCCAAATTGTCCAAACTGAATCAAACTATTCTAATTTGGCAGTGCTGCATCCATTTTACCAAGAAGGGGAAAAGGGGAAGGGGAAAGGGGGAAAGGGCAGGAATAAAGAACTTTTCCCCACAAGGTACAAAGCCCCTGTTTTTAAATATGGAGAACAAAAAAAGAAGATTTTACCAGACACGTAGTGCAATAAAAATCAGTGTCTTTATTTGAAACCCGTGCTTTTAAGTTCCTGGTTCCCTTTCCCCTTTCCCCTTTCCCCTTTCACCTTCTTCATCAAATCAAACAAAAGCCCACACTGCACCCAATCAAGGGGTCAGCGTGGGTAATTTATGCCTGTAAAACGAATGACAGTTTAGCGGAACATACTACTAACTGAAGTATCTTCATGAATCCGCCAGATAGTTTCTCCTAAGAGATTAGCTACTGACAACACTACTAGTTGAGGAAAACGATTGTTTTCTGGTATGGGGATCGTATTAGTGACAATAACTTCCTCAAACAAACCACTGGATAATCGCTCCACCGCTGGTGGGGAAAATACCGCATGAGTTGCACAGGCGTATACCTGACGCGCTCCTTCTTCACGCAGTAATCGCGCTCCTTCTGCGATCGTGCCGCCAGTGTCAATCATGTCATCCACCAACACTGCCGTTTTGCCTTTAACATCGCCGATGATATTTAACACTTCTGCAACATTATGTGCCTGACGACGCTTGTCAATAATCGCCAGGGGAGCATCATTTAGTTTTTTGGCAAATGCTCTGGCTCGTGCTACACCGCCAACATCGGGGGAAACAACCACAAGGTCGGGCAATTGCTTGCTTGCTAGATAATCCAGCAATACTGGAGAACCGTAAACATGGTCAAAAGGAATATCAAAATAGCCTTGAATTTGCGCCGAGTGTAAATCCATTGCTAGAACGCGGTTGGCACCTGCTTCGGTGATCAAGTTAGCAACCAGCTTGGCAGTGATAGACTCTCGTCCTGCCGTTTTGCGATCGGCACGAGCATAGCCATAGTAGGGAATTACTGCCGTCACCTGTCGCGCCGAAGCTCGACGACAGGCATCAACCATAATCAATAATTCCATCAAATGATCGTTCACAGGTTGACAGCATGGCTGAATTAAATAGACATCACAACCCCGAATTGATTCTTGGATTTGAACGTAAAGTTCTCCATCCGCAAATCTTTTGCGAATCATTGGGCCCAAGTCCATCCCGACATAACGAGCGACTTCTTGAGACAGCTGTAAATTGGCAGAGCCCGAAAACAGCCGCAAGCGATGATTATCAGTCATTCCTGTTGAAGATGCTTGCACTTTGAAAGTTGCAGAACTAAGAACAGCAGATCCTCTATTTGAATTCATAGCAATATTATCATTAGAGATTTAATAGATTTAACTGAGAAATAGCCTAAAAAAAACATCTGTGAGTTTTATTAAAGCTTCCATACAAAATTTAAGCATTTCTCCATAAAATTATCATTCGCTAACTGTCTAATTTTCTTTGGAAGCAAACCATTGATAGCTTAACTGATATCAAGTCCGTCCAGGAGATGTATAATTCAAATTTTTGAGTTGAGACAAATAACCTCAAGCTATCAAAGATTGGTGTACTAGATTGCTTCTTCTAAATACATCATTTATTACTGACAGTAAAGTATTTATAACTTTAAGTGGTATTGAAGGTTGTTCTTAGACAAGGAGCATTTGGAACTAAGTGTTTAAGTTGTATCCTATTATATTCTACGATACTAGCAATAAATAAGTAAACTGGCAGATTTAATTTTAAGTTTTAATTCACACAATAAAATTCCAGAATAATTGTATTTAAACAAACTCTCATAGGTGTGGTTTTCGTGCAAGGCTGACAGCGACAAGCTGCGCTAATTTTTGTTCTTCTTCCCCCAGTGATCTTCTGGGGAGCAATGCTCTAACAGTGAGATGGGTAACAGGGTAGGCAGGGGAAGAGAAAGAAATAAGTCTATTCATGGCTATTTCACTAGAAAAATTCCTCAAATCTTCTCTTTACTCCTCCTGCCCCCTGCCCCCTGCTCCACTTCGACTACGCTCAGTGACCACCTGCACCCTATATCGTGGACAGTTCCTAAAGTTGCATAAGACACTTGAAACGAGACTTTGCGTATACTCCTAACTGGGGGTATACCCATTAGGTAAGGTAGAATATCGCTGCATGTAACTGTGTCGCCTCTCAGACTTAATCTTAGTGGGTGACTTCCTCCTCAGTTGCTCCTACACTCAATCAATCGCTCATGCAACCACCCATTACAGTTGGCACTGTCTTGCAAAACCGTTACCGCATAATTCAAATTCTCGGACAAGGAGGATTTGGTAGAACCTATCTGGCAGAAGATCAGAGGCGATTTAACGAACTGTGCGCGATCAAGGAATTGATTTCAACAGCAACGGAGGCTGCGGCTTGGGAAAAGGCAAAGGAGCTTTTTCACCGAGAGGCTGCCATTTTATATCAAATCGAACATCCACAAGTCCCCAAATTTCGGGAAAGATTTGAGCAAGACCAACGCTTATTTTTGGTGGAGGACTATGTTGCAGGTCAAACTTACCGAGCTATGCTGGCTGAACGTCAAGCTGTTGGTAAAACCTTCACAGAGGCTGAAGTATTGCAGCTGATACAGTTGTTGTTGCCTGTTTTAGAGCATATTCACAGTCGAGGGATCATTCACCGAGATATCTCGCCAGAAAACATTATTTTGCGAGATAGTGACGCTAAACCTGTGTTAATTGACTTTGGGGTGGTAAAGGAACTAGCAACACGTTTGCGATCGCCAGAGAGCGCTATGCCCGAAACCACTGTGGGAAAATTAGGCTACTCTCCGAGTGAACAAATGCAAACAGGGGGAGCTTACCCTAGCAGTGACTTGTACGCATTAGCGGTAAGCGCGGTTGTTTTGCTGACTGGTAAAGAACCAAAAGATTTATTTGACGAAAACCAACTAACTTGGAATTGGCAGCGATGGGTAAAAGTGAGTCCGCGATTTGCTCAAGTTTTGAATCGGATGTTGAATCATATACCGAGCGATCGCTATCAGAGTGCTGCTAGTGTATCTCAAGCACTACAACCTTTAGAACAAGTCAGTCTTCCTCCTCTGAATGCGTCTAATTTGCAGACAATGGCTGTTAGCCGCCGTCCTGACTCAGTACCACCACCAGCTTCGCCGAAGAAACAACCCGATCCTGTAATTCCACCAAGTTCCACGAGTTCAGTCTTGGATAATCCGTTAGCGATCGCGGCAATTGCCACTGGTGTAGTTTTTGTCGCCGGATTTGGTTCTTGGGCACTGGTAAGTTCCATCCGCAGTCAGTCGAAACCATCATCAACTGAAACGCTTCCACAAAATTTCCCTTCACCAGTTATTTCTGGTGGTACTACATTCACAGCCACACCCACACCCACCACTGAACAACCTATTTCTAGGCGGCTCAATCTGGGAGCAAATAACACAGCCACAGTTACAGATACTCTCAAAACAAATCAAATCATCCGGTATACTTTTTTTGGGCAGAAAGGTGACAAGTTAACTGCGTTGATTGACCCAACAAGCAGCGTATTGCTCACAGTTTTAAGTCCCAATGAACAACCACTTGCTCAGAATACCCAGCCAATAACAGCTTATGAAGGCATATTGCTAGTTACTGGTAGACATACTATTGAGTTAACACTGGCTTCGGGGGTTGCCGAAAGCAATTACAACCTCAATGTTTCATTAGAAAAACCAGTCAAACCAATTCCCACAGAGACACCGATTCCCATTCCCACAGAAACACCCTTCCCAATTCCTACAGAGACACCCCTCCCAATTCCCACAGAGACACCGATTCCCATTCCTACAGAGACACCCCTCCCAATTCCCACAGAAACACCCTTCCCAATTCCCACAGAGATACCGATTCCAACTCCGACCACTGGTGAAACGCCAACCTTGCCGCCAGTTAATGAAACACAACCATTTTCTGGCCAAAGAAATTAATGTTAAACACACTACTGATTACTGGGACTGATACCGAAGCTGGTAAAACTGTTTTAACAACAGCCTTAGCAGCCTATTGGCAAAAATATTATCCGCAGCGTAGCTGGGGAATCATGAAACCGATTCAATCGGGGATTGGCGATCGCGAGTGGTATCAAAAGCTATTTGCGCTAGAACAATCCTCAGAGGAAATTACACCGTTATACTTTGAAGCACCTTTAGCCCCTCCCATCGCCGCCGCACGAGAAAATCGCCAAGTAGATTTAGCAATAGTTTGGCAAGCTTTGTCTAAGTTGCGATCGCAACGTGATTTTGTGCTTGTAGAAGCCTTGGGAGGTTTAGGTTCGCCAGTAACTGACGAGTTAACGGTAGCTGATTTAGCGGGAGAATGGCGTTTACCAACGGTATTGGTGGTACCAGTTAGATTGGGTGCGATCGCTCAAGCAGTGGCAAACGTTGCATTAGCTAGGCAATCGCGCGTTAATCTCAAAGGCATTATTCTGAACTGCGTACAACCTCGAACAGATGCAGAAATAGCTGACTGGACACCACAGCAATTAATTCAATCACTTACTAACATGCCAGTTTTAGGTTGCTTACCCTATTTAGATAATCTGACTGATTTAGATAAACTTGCTCAAATAGCATCAGATTTAGATTGGGAAACACTGACACTTTAAATTGGGGAGTGGTCATTGAAGAAAAACTAGCGAAGTCCAATCACTTTTTACAACTGATGCAGTCACAGTTTTGACATAACTCGGTAATGGCTTTGTCAATAAGACGTGCAATGGTAAGAAAAGACGAAATTAACCTAACTTTGGTGACACACAAGGCAGGATTTACCTGCCTTTTTTAATTTTTGGGACTAAAATAACACTTCATTAGCAGATTTCGTCTGGGCGAAATATGACTAGTTAAAAACGTTTTTAGAATAACCAAATAATATTTGTTGCCTAATACCATTTCTTTATGAGGCTGCGCCAAACCCTTTTAACTTCTTTCTTCCTTTGTGTCCTTTGCGTCCTTTGCGGTTCGTTTTTCTTTCTTCTTTCTTGTACTTAAATATGGTTTAGCGCATCTTCATACAGGATTAGTATAACGATACGCTGCGCGAACAGACGATATTTTGTATTTGCATTTAGATGTCAATACTGCTCGGGTAAAGCATTTTTAACTCGGAATTGGGTTTGGGGAAAAGGTTAAAGGGGAAAGGTTAAATGTTTTTTCTTTTCCCTTTCCCCTGCCCCTTATCCCCAGAGGGGACCCCACCTTCCCCTTTTCCCCAAAACCCGACAAGTATTGATTTAGATGTCATCCAAGTGCCATGTCTTAGTCACAGAAGCGTCACTAACATAAGTTACTTTGTCGGTGTTTGATTAAAAGTAAATTATTTACGCCTGATATCATGATGCTTTCTTTTGTGGTGGCGAGTGCAGTCTGTGGCAACGGTAGTGAAGTGAATCTAGACTTTGCTAACCTTAGCTGGATTGACGTGATTATTTTAGGCATCGTTCAGGGAATTACAGAACTACTACCAATTAGCAGTACTGCTCATTTGCGGATAGTACCAACTCTACTGGGACTGAAAGATCCAGGATCTGCTTTTTCAGCAGCAATGCAGTTAGCTAGCTTGACTGCTGTTTTAGTCTATTTTTGGCAAGACTTAAAAAAATTAACCGGAGAGACAGTTAGAGCAATTAGCGGACAAGATTATCAATCTAGTTCTTTGCAACTGATGTTGGGCTTATTGATCGGAACCTTGCCCATTGCCGTGGCTGGTGTGCTACTCAAACCAATTCTGAACGCTTGCAACTCACCGATGCGAGGGTTAGTAGTTATCGGTGCAGCTTCAATTATTATGTCAGGATTGCTAGCGATCGCCGAAAAACGTGGAGGACGCGATCGCACTTTTGACAACCTCAACCTCTGGGATGGCATTTGGGTAGGAGTTGCTCAAGCTTTTGCCCTGATTCCTGGCGTTTCTCGCTCCGGTTCCACCCTCACGGCTGGGTTATTTTTGGGTATGGAACGGGAGACATCAGCCCGATTTTCTTTTTTGTTGGGCTTACCAGCCGTGATTTTGGCAGGTGCCGTAGAACTCCATACTCTTACGAAAGCAGGGTTGAGTACGGCTGGTTGGTTGACTTTGTTGGTAGGCTTAATCTCGGCTAGCATTTCCGCTTTTGCTGCAATTTGGGGACTTCTGCGCTACCTGGAAAAACACAGCACCTTGATTTTTGTTTTCTACCGTTTGGCGATGGGTTTATTTTTGATTGTTGCTGTGATGGCTGGTTGGTTACAGAATTGATTTTAACTGGTAACTGGTTAAGAAGATTCTGATGATGATTCTTCGCCGTTTCCTACGATAGACTAAGTTAGCTGTACTTCAACTAGCTTGTCTTCATAATGGTTTCTACCTTTCCCAATTCCTCTTCTGTTGATCTATCTCGCATCCGGCTGGCAATTCGCTCATTGCAACCGCAATTAGTAGAGTGGCGGCGGCGATTGCATCAACAACCAGAGTTGGGTTTTCAAGAAAAGCTGACGGCTGAGTTGGTATCACAAAAGCTGCAAGAGTGGGGAATTGAGCATCAAACTGGCATTGCTCACACTGGCATTGTTGCCACCATCAAGGGTAACAAATTAGGTGCAGAGAAAGTTTTAGCGATTCGGGCAGATATGGATGCTTTACCAATCCAAGAACTTAACGAAGTGCCCTATAAATCGCAGCATGATGGAGTGATGCACGCTTGTGGACATGATGGACATACTGCGATCGCATTAGGTACAGCTTATTATCTCCAACAGCATCGGCAAGACTTCTCCGGTACCGTAAAAATTATCTTTCAGCCAGCAGAAGAATCACCAGGAGGCGCAAAGCCAATGATTGAAGCTGGAGTTCTGAAAAATCCTGATGTTGACGCGATTATTGGTTTGCACTTGTGGAATAATTTACCCTTGGGAACAGTAGGCGTGCGGGCTGGGGCGTTGATGGCTGCTGTAGAATGCTTTAACTGCACAATTTTGGGCAAAGGTGGACACGGCGCACTACCCCATCAAACTGTTGACTCTGTAGTAGTTGCTGCCCAAATCGTAAATGCCTTGCAAACCATTGTCGCCCGGAATGTTAATCCCATTGATTCAGCTGTGGTGACAGTGGGCGAACTTCATGCTGGAACCAAGCGGAATGTGATTGCTGATACAGCGAGAATGAGTGCTACTGTCAGATATTTTAATCCTAGTTTGAAAGGCTTTTTCAAACAGCGTGTCGAGCAGATTATTGCTGGAATTTGTCAAAGTCATGGTGCGAGTTATGACTTAGAATACTGGGCACTTTATCCACCAGTAATTAATGATATGAAGATGGCAGAATTGGTGCGAACTGTAGCAGAAGAAGTGGTAGAAACCCCGTTGGGTATTGTACCAGAATGCCAAACTATGGCTGCTGAAGATATGTCATTTTTCTTGCAAGAGGTTCCTGGCTGCTATTTCTTTTTAGGTTCTGCCAACCCCGCAAAAGATTTAGCGTATCCTCATCATCATCCCCGGTTTGATTTTGACGAAACGGCGTTGGGAATGGGTGTGGAAATATTTGTGAGATGCGTGGAGAAGTTTTTTAGTTGAGTGGGTGTAATTAGATGTTTTTTTACCCTGTTTAATTTACACCCAACTTTCCCAAGAAATTTCTCTTACTTGTCGCATTCGTTCAAAGTCGCTATCAGATGAAACAAGAGTCAATGAATGACGTAAAACTGTAGAAGCTATCCAGAGGTCATTTTCACTAATGCCTATGGTATTTAGTTTGGTTGTTTTACGTTTATTTTTTTCTTTTGGGCCGAATTGCTTGATAATTTCTGATTTAAAATCACCGTAGATTTCTGTTGTTTCTTTGTCGATCCCGTATAGGTTAATTCGTTTGAGAAATGCATTAATTTTTATTAAATTAGCAGCTTTTTGATGTGAGTTTTGTGCCATAAAGTGCAACTCACCAGCAACAATAACACTGGTTGCTAATTGTACCTGACCAAGCGATCGCAAGTGATTTACAACGCTAGGCACACCTTCCATCAAGAAGGAACAGTGATTAGTATCTAGTAGATACATAATTAAAATTCTAGAGGTATCCGACTGTCATGAACTAGTTGCAAGCATTCTCTAATATCTGAACCTTCCCAACTGCCCACAAATTCTAATAAATCTTCAGCAGTAGAACCTGTTAAGGTATGCTCTGTTGTAAGCATCTGAGCAGATTGGCTATCTGAAGATATGCTGTTTGTTTGATGTTTGGCTTGCAAAAATTGCACGAAGTCTAAAATTTCTTGTAATAATGGTTCAGGTAATTTTTCTAATTCTTGGTTAATTTGTTCTTTAATAGTCATTATTACCCCTGTGTTTACATGGTTGAAAAACTGGGTATTGATTTATATATTATCTAACGTTGATTGCAACTTTTTGTGTTTGCCAAGCGTGCGCCTTAGTGCGTCACCTATTGAACCATCAAGGCTTCGTGGAATAAATCTTGTTCACAAAGTTTTACAAATCTCGAAAACTTTTATAGATTATAACTTGCAAATTTGGACGCGAGAGAAGAATACTTCTCGTCCAGTTTGTAGTGATCGATGCGGGGAGATGATCTTTAGGTTAGGGTTGACGGGGAGATGACCTTTACAGGCAAGAAGCGAATAGGTTGTATATTAGCTGTCCGTCTTGCCAGAACATAGCCCAGATTTATTAATGCTAATGTTGATTGTGACACGCTTTTTGTGAGTTATCGTGGTTGGCGTTGCTGAATAAGCTCACGCAGAGGCGCAGAGAGGAAGGTTGAGGTCTTCTGGCTACTGCTGAACTAACTATTGGAGTCGCAAAAGCTACTAATGTGACTTAAAAACCAACTATTGGAGTCGCAAAAGCTACTAATGCGACTTGAAAACCAACTATTGGAGTCGCAAAAGCTACTAATGTGACTTGAAAACCAACTATTGGAGTCGCAAAAGCTACTAATGTGACTTGAAAACTAACTATTGGAGTCACAAAAGCTACTAATGCGTCTTGAAAACTAACTATTGCGTAGGCGTAGCAGGCTTTTTGTCCAGAAGCCCAAGTCATTAGTTGATTATCTCAGAGACTTGTATTAATTTTTGCATATAGCAATTTTCCTGTGGATGTAATACAGCTGATCTCAACAAATGTTCTGTAGCTTGTACCCTGACATCTAATAGTGAAGCTGTTATGCTTCAAAAAATATAATATGACGCGATCGCAAAAGTTGTGTTATAAAAACGGGCAAAGTCTTACAAAATACGAAAATATTTACTGTGAAGCTTTTTCGGTAAATGCGTAATTTCTACATCAATGGCATCAAATGCTACTGTCAGCAATCGAGCTTTAGCGTTTAATCATCAGTAATCTTTAAAAAATTGCAAAAATAATGTTAAGTATACCTATTAACTTAAATTTACCTCGTATACCCCATTTAGTAACTTCTTTACCTGGTCCTCGCGCTCAAGCAATTGTACAACGCGATCGCGCGGTAACTTCCCCTTCTTACACCCGCGATTACCCATTAGTTGTATCTCGCGGCCAGGGCTGTATGATTGAAGATGTGGATGGCAATGTATTTCTGGATATGACCGCAGGTATTGCCGTTACCGCCACCGGACACGCCCACCCGGAAGTCGTCAAAGCAATTCAGGAACAGTCGGCGCGTCTGCTGCACATGTCAGGGACGGATTTTTATTATGAACCGATGGTGGAACTAGCGGAACAACTAGCGATTCGCGCCCCTTTTCCTCAACCACAGAGTAACAGTGCATTCCCTGCAAAAGTATTTTTCACCAATTCCGGGGCAGAGTCAAACGAAGGAGCGATTAAACTAGCTAGATATTACACCAAGCGATCGCTAATTGTGGCTTTCTTAGGTGCATTTCACGGACGTACTTATGGGGCAATGTCTCTCACGGGTTCTAAAGCAGTGCAGCGAGCAAATTTTGGGCCTTTAGTTCCTGGGGTAACTCATATCCCCTACGGTACTCACGCCAGCTTAGATTACCTGGAAAAACAGCTATTTGGGACAATTTTACCACCCCAAGAAGTAGCCGCAATTGTAGTTGAAGCAATTCAGGGAGAGGGAGGGTATATCGTACCAGAGGATGGTTTTTTAAAACGGATTCGGGATATTTGCGATCGCCACGGTATTCTGATGGTAGTGGATGAAGTGCAAGCGGGAATGGGGCGGACTGGTCGCTTATTTGCGATCGAGCATTGGGGTGTGATGCCTGATATTATTACCACTGCTAAAGGTATTGCTAGTGGTCTGCCATTAGGAGCGATACTTGCCAGACCGGAGTTAATGACTTGGCCTCCAGGTTCTCACGCTACCACATTTGGCGGAAATCCCGTAGCTTGTGCTGCTGGTATTGCCACACTGCAATTGCTGGAAAGTGGTTTGATGACCAACGCTACCCAGATGGGAGAATTCTTACAAGCTAGTCTTACCCAGTTGCATCAAAGATTTCCCAGAGTATCGCCGCCACGAGGTAAAGGTTTGATGGTAGCCGTAGATTTATTGGATGAACAGGGTAATCTCGATCATAAATTGCGCGATCGCATTATTCAAGAAGCTTTTTTACGCGGTTTATTATTGCTAGGTTGCGGTAAAGCGGCAATTCGTTTCTGTCCCCCTCTAGTTATCGACAGCGACCAAATTCAAATCGCCCTTCAGATTATCAGTGATATTTTAAGTTCTTAAAAGATGACCAATGACAAATGACAAATGACAAATTTATATGAAACCAGAAATAGCCTTAAATTTATGGAAATTACTTTGGCAAGAATACAGCGCCAGAGTAAATCATGCCCGTACCTACCAGCAAATGATAACTACTGCGGGTGGGACTGTCGCCAACGACCACATCGCCTTTCGGTCTTTGCGTTTATTAGTAGATAGTCCGCAGGGTCAACTTAATTTAGGAATTGACTATCTCGCACAATTTGCAGAAGCTTTGGGTTACGTGGCAGTTGGAGAGTATAATTTTGCTCAAACTCATCTATATGCCCGTCATTATCGCCATCCACAGCAAGATGAATTTAACTTACCCAAACTCTTTATCAGCGAGTTGATTGTTGATGAACTGCCTGCTAATATTGCTCAACTCATCTCTCAAACAGTATCTGCAATCCCACACCAACTAACCTCACCCGTTACTCTTCTCAAAAAAGACGCGGAGATTGAAACCATTGCCAAACAACTTCAGCAAGTCTTCACCCGTCCTTGGCTACCTCCCAGGCGTTCTGTTGTGGAAGAGGTCAATCAGGTTACTCAGTATGGGGCTTGGGTGTTGCTGCACGGATATGGTGTCAACCATTTTACAGGCTACGTCAACGGACAGAAGACTCCAAAATATCCAGATATTGATACTACCGCTAGTGGTTTGGCTCATCTGGGTGTACCAATGAAAGCAGAGATAGAGGGAAATGTTGCCTGTGGTTTGCGGCAAACTGCAACTCAAGCTGTAACAGAAATGGTGACAGTGCTAGATGATAACAGTGGCGCAGAAATTCAGATCCCTTGGACTTACGCTTATTATGAAATTGCACAGCGTTATCTAGTCGAAATCGAGCCTGGAAAGCAGATACTTTTCGATGCTTTTTTAGGAAGTAATGCCCAGCAATTGTTTGAAATGACTCGTCTATCTAAATAAACCTCATCTATGTTGAAACTTACCTTTGTGTTGCCCACTATCATGATTAATAGGTGCAACACCAACTAAACGAGAGATTTATTTGGCAGTTAATTGACACAAATCTGAAAAGGGATAATGAACCAAAATGATGTCATTTTTAGAGTAGTTGGGCATAAACATCATCCTCAGTATTATCCCAAACTGATGAGAGTGATGTTTGACTGGTTTGAAGCCAAAATTCAGTTTCATCATCAGGAAGCAGCGTCACTAGCACTCTTGTTTCTTCCGGTAATTCCTCTGACTACCAGCAATTCGATTTTTCCATTCCGAACAGTAGCCCAAAGCGTTTTTAGCATATCTGTTTTATGAATAGTCATGCTTTAATTTTATGCTTCGATAGTTGATGAGGAGCGATGTCTACGACAGGCTACGCCTACGCTTTGTAGAAAACTTCAAAAATAAAGCGTAGACGCGTAGCGGATTGTCGTCAGACATCGCCTGTTATGGAAGAGTAAATACGTTAGCGTAGCTTACCGTAGGTATTGCCTGACAGAAAACCTCAAAAATAAAGCGTATCGTATAGCGGCTTGTCGCTAGACATCGCCCGTAATTATAGTGTTAGGTTCGCGTCTGCCACGATTTTGGATCTCTGCGACCATGAAAAACTGCCGTCACTATTACTCGACTCGACACAATCCGATAGTACACAGCATAGGGAAATCGTCGCACTACTGCGCGTCGAATATCAGCGTAGACAATTACATAGGATTCTGGCATCTGAGAAATTCGATTCACCGTTTCGTCTACACAGTCTAAAAACTCTTCACCCAGACCGGGTTTCTAGCTCTCGTACCAACTGTGCGCCTCATTGAGTTCTTCTCGAACCTCTGGGCGAAACACCAAGACATAATTCATTGCTGCCCCTTAATTGATGCTTTGATTTCCTCCCAAGTCAGCACATTATCTGGATTTGAATCATATTCAGCAGTTCGACGATCAAGCTCTCGCTTTTGTGCATCGGTTAAATCAGGGTAAACTTGCTCTGCTGCGATGCTATCCCAAATTGCCTGCACAATACGGATTCTATCTTCAACACTAAGAGTTGCGATTTCGTTCAAAGTAGCTGTGATATCCATGCTGATTAACTTGGAGTGAGGAAGCAACTGGTACACCTTAAATATAGCGGACAAGATTTTGTCCATCAAATCAAACGCTACACCTGCCTTGATGCCCAACAGAGCGATCGCCTTACAGAAAACCTCAAAAACGAGGCTATCGCCTGTTGTAGAAGAGTGAGCGATCAGACTTACAATTTCTGTAGGTAACTACTAGCGCTGTAGTATTTCCCTATAACAGGACTTTAAGCAATAAAACATGCTATTTATGACTACTGTTTCAAATACTAATTACTGGTTATACTACAGGTTTAGGCAATGGCAGTTGTATTCTGATTTTTATGGATTATGAGTCAGCATTTAGATTATGTTACGGTTTTTTACTAACAATCGCATCAATATATTTTTGGTATGCTGATTGTTTATCAAGTTTTATATTCAATAATTCTGATAACTCTTCGATTAGTTGTACAAGTTGAGAATTGCTATCACATCGTAGAGCATTTAGCGATTTCAATGGATCTTTAACAAGATCATTGCTCATATCTGGGGCTAGTAATGGAATGAGTTGCTTTTTCGCTCCCCAACGTGCTCCAAGTTCAAATAAGACATATTGTGATTGAAAACTCGCTTGGGAAAGCACTCCTATAAACACATGAGAATCATAAACTTCTTGGCGAAGCTGATCGTTGAAATTTGCACCCCCAGGCAATCTGTAGCCATCCAAGCTTGTACATCTTATCTCCTTGGAAGGAATATTTAGTGAAGCCCTAAAAAGTTCGACAAGCTTTGAAACAAGCTCTTTATCACTAGAGCTATGACTGATAAATATTTTTATCATATTCTCGCTGTCCTTTCTCTCATATTCTAAATTATTCATAACCTCATTTTTCTGCCTTTGAACTTCTTGGTATTGTCTTTCGATATATTGAACTTTTTTGCAAAGATTAGGGTAATAGTCTCCATGTTTATCAAAATATTTTTTAAGGCGCTCAAGGATTATCTTATCAGGCTCAATTAGTTTTTCAGAAATATCACTAATAAATCTTTCTTGAATATTGTATGCCCTTAAGCTATCTTGTATAATTGCGACTGATTTAGTTAAATAAGCTTCCGAGATTTTGGTTTCAAAATAGTTAAATATATTTTCAGCACTTTGTTTGGTAAAGTTGGATTCATTTTTAATCTCAATACTATTTTCTGTATACGTTTTTAGCTTTTCTATTTTAAATTCAAACGCTCTAAGCAATACTTGAAGAATAAATGTCTTCACTATGAAAGTACATGCATGATCTGAGTCTGGAAAACTATTTGGAAGATCCTTAAGTTCAAGTGTATAATTTCGCACTTCCATAGAGGTTAATGAACTCTCTACATACGATATATTTTGCTGTAAAATTCGACTTTCAGAAGCTGTAATTCGAGCTATTAACTGTCTTGCATTAACTAGCCATTCTTGAGCTTCGAGAACTATTTGCTCTTTGTTTATTTTATTATGTGAACTAAAAAAATTAAACATATATGTAAGCTTGCTCGTTTTGCTTGCAACTACATCTCATACTCGACCACTAATATTTCCCAAAAAACTCAATTTACTAAGTGTCTCATACTCGTCCGCAATTCAACAAGATTGCGATTTTGAAGTTTGAATAAAAGGATCAAACCCTTTTGAACTCCATGAAATTTTTTGGCAAATGGCAGACTAAGTATAACTATATTAATCTACATCAAGTTTATGTATTATTATTTAATACAATACCATTTATAAAAATTATAACGATTAAGCTCTTGTCTTTTTTCACATCCCGTGAAAAATCACTTAAATGCAGAAGGCACGGTATCGGTATAACCGTGCCTCATACCTTATTGGTTATGATGTATCAACCTACTCTATCCCTTCAATCCGGTCTTCAACTTCTTGGTACAACTCGCGCAGACGATCTAAATTCTCCTCGCTAGTCTCCCAATAACCGCGTCCATTCACTTCCAACAAAGTTGATACAATCTTGCGGAAAGAATGAGGGTTGAGGTTTAACAACCGCTTCTGCATTTCTTCATCCTTGATGAAGGTTTCGTTAGTATCCTCATAAATCCAGTTATCCACAGCGCCGGCTGTCGCACTCCAACCTGTTGTATTCACCAACCGCTTGGAGAGTTCGCGCACACCTTCGTAACCGTGAGACAGCATCCCCTCGTACCATTTGGGATTTAATAATTTGGTACGCGCATCCAAACGCACGGTTTCTGATAATGTCCGCACTTGGGCGTTAGCTGTGGTTGTATCTGCAATATAAGATGCTGGTTTTTTACCATCACCCCGCAGACTTGCCACCAGCTTAGTGGGATCTGAATCAAAGTAGTGGGAAACATCCGTTAAGCTAATCTCAGAAGAATCCAGATTTTGGAAAGTTGCATCAGCAGTTTTTAATGTACTTTCAAAAATCTGCCGGGATTCGTCCATGATTCCGGGGTTATCGGAATTGAAGGAGAAGGATTTCCGGTTGAGATACATTTCCTGCAACTCGGCTTCGCTATCCCAAGTGCTGTTTTCTACCGCCAAGTTGATATTTGACGAGTAGGAACCAGAAGCATTGGAGAAAACGCGAGTCGCTGCTTGACGCAGATTAATCCCCATATCTTCAGCTTGCTGCAAAGCGTGTTTGCGAACAAAGTTCATTTCTAAGGGTTCATCCGCCTCAGCCGCCATCTTCACCCCTTGGTCTAGCAGGTTCATTTGGTTGATGAACAAGTCGCGGAATACACCAGAACAGTTGATTACCACATCAATTCTGGGTCGTCCCAACTCTTCTAGAGATATCAATTCCAACTTGTTCACCCGTCCCAAGGCATCGGGAACTGGACGCACGCCCACCATCCACATAATTTGCGCTAGGGATTCACCATAAGTTTTGATGTTATCGGTTCCCCAAAGAACGCAGGCGATGGTTTCTGGCCATTTTCCTTCATTTTCTGCCTTGTTACGTGCCAAAAGCCGATCTACAACGATTTTGGCTGATTGTACTGCTGCTGTTGTTGGGATGGATTGCGGATCTAAAGCATGGATATTCTTACCCGTGGGCAATACATCCGGGTTGCGGATGGGATCGCCACCAGGACCAGGTAGGATGTATTCACCTTCCAAACCTCTGAGTAATGCTCCTAGTTCGTTGTCGGCACAAACTTGCTCTAGGCAGAATTCCAAATACTCAAATAGGGGTTTTAGGGCTGCGTTATCGACTTTGGGATAACCTGCTTTATGCAATGATTCTACCCAAGGTTCTTTTTTGCCCATGTTGAAGAAATTCAACCGGGAAACCAGAGAAACTCGTCCTTCAGCGTCTATTTGCTCTTGGACAAGGGCGGTAACTGCTGCACGGGTTGCCAAGGTGATGTCTTGGAGTAACTGGACATCTTCTAAAATGCCTCTGTCGTTATTTTGGTAAATATCGTCAATGTTACGTCCAAGGCTGTTAGCGATAATTCCCGGCAAGCCTTGAATTCCTTCTTCTTGACGATCTAGACTAGCAATGTTGACGAGAGTTGCGATCGCTTCTTCTGCACTTGGCGGTTTCCCAATGACGTGCAAACCACAAGGCAACAACCGCGACTCGATTTCCATCAACTTGCGGTAGACGTTGCCAACAATATTATCGCGCTCATCGGTACTCATGTCTCTAGCATCGGTTTCTGGCAGGTGAATATCCTTATCCAGATTCACGATCCGGCATTTATCCATGATGCTGTTGACAATGGAAACACCGCGTCCACTATCTTTCAAGGTTTGGTAGGAAGCAATTAATTCGCTGAGTTCCTTCAAACCTTTATACAAACCAGCATTTTCTGCCGGTGGTGTCAAGTAAGAAATTGTTTCGGCGTAACTCCGACGTTTGGCAATTGTCGCTTCACTCGGATTATTCGCTGCGTAGTAATACAGGTTGGGAATTGAGCCAATCAAGTTATCTGGATAACAATCACCAGACATCCCCATCTGTTTACCTGGCATGAATTCCAAGGAACCGTGTGTACCAAAGTGCAGTACAGCATCAGCTTTCCAAACTTGCTCTAGGTAAGTGTAGTAGGCAGCAAAACCGTGGTGAGGACTAGCTGAACGGGAGAATAACAGCCGCATCGGGTCGCCTTCATAACCAAATGTAGGTTGTACACCGATGAAAACGTTACCAAATTGCTTACCATAAATCAGCAGGTTTTGCCCATCGCTGTTGAGATGTCCAGGAGGTGGGCCCCAGTTTTCCTCTAGGCGTTGAGAGTAGGGTGTCAGCGCCTCATACTCTGGAACCGACATTTTGTAAGCAACGTTCAGTTCTGGACTGTTGTACTGCGCTTGAGCGTCATGGATGACTTCTTGCATCAACGCTTCGGCGGATTCTGGCAATTCTGGTAAGTCGTAGCCGTTATTTTTAAGGGCTTTCATCACCTCGTAGATGGAGCCGAATACATCCAAGTAAGCGGCGGTTCCCACGTTGCCTTTATCTGGCGGGAAGCTGAAAACGGTGATGGCGACTTTTTTATCTAGCTTCGGCTTGCGGCGGAGGTTAGCCCATTTTAAGGCGCGTTCGGCTACAGCTTCAACCCGATCGCGCAGTGCGATCGCTTTGCCTGTAGTCCCATCTCTACCCGATAATATAATCGGCTCAATTGCTCCATCCAATTCAGGAATTGCAATTTGCAAAGCTACTTGAATTGGATGTAACCCTAAATCGCTATCCATCCACTCTTCTGTGGTTTGGAATACTAAGGGTAACGCCACCATGTAAGGACGATTTAAGCGTTTGAGTGATTCAATTGCTTTGGGATGGTCTTGTCTAGCTGGACCACCCACTAAAGCAAAACCAGTCAGCGATATCACTGCATCTACTAACTGGATGTTGGTAGTCGGTTCGTAGAAGTAAGCATCAACAGGCTTGGAGAAATCCAAACCACCAGCAAACACAGGTAATACCCGTGCGCCTAGTGCTTCCAACTCCTGCACCATTGCTACATAATGGGCATCATCCCCTGTAACTAGGTGAGTGCGTTGCAATACTAACCCGACACAAGGAGCTAGGGGATCTTTTAGATCGCTAGAAATATCCTTACGAGCTGTATACCAATTGAGGTATTCTCTGACATCTTCAAACATATTGGGAGCTAAAGGATGCCAAATCCCTAAATCGGGATAAACCACCGGCTGTTCGTATGTGGAAGGTGCAAAATTTTGTTTTTCTAAACCTTTAAATACATATTTATCAGCTAGCATCAGCAAGAAGTTTTCCAGGTTTTCTGGGGAACCACCTAGCCAATACTGAAAACTGAGCATGAAATTTCGGGCATCCTGTGCCTTGTCCATTGGAAGGAACTTCAGCACTTGCGGCAGGGTTCGCAAAAGCTTCAGCATCCCATCTTGGAATCCGGCACCGGATTTTTCTTTGCGTTTCCGCATGAATTGGGCGATCGCACTTTTTGACTGACCCAATTGTGCTAGAGAAAAGCTGCCCATTTTACTCAGGCGCATTACCTCTGGCATGGAGGGAAAGACAACAGAAACGTCCAGATGATCGCGGTGTGGTTCTACTGCTGCTACAACTTTCTGTGCTAAGTCTTCGATGAAAATGAGGGAAGCGATGAAGATATTCGCATTCTCAATTTCTCGTTTGAACTCCTCGTAATTTTCGGGGTCGCGGAGTTCCTCAATCAAGTACCCGCTGATTTCAATCGCCAAGTTGGGATTGTTCGCGTTAATAGTGCGAACTGCTTGCGACAATGCGCTCTGGTACTGGGACTCAAGCACGACATAGACCACCTTGATTAAACTACGTCCGCGTAAGTTATCAGGCGCAATGTGTCTAATGGTGGACTTGACGTGTGTGAACATGCTTCTTCGGCTCCTTTGATGCGTGTTCTCTGAAGGAAGTTCCTAGCGGCATCATCAGCCACAGGTAACTTGTGATCTTTAGGCAATATCTGTTTTTTATCAGAAAACGCTTGCCCAGTAGGCATTTTATCCCTTATATGACACAAATCGATATAAAAAACGAAATATTTCTTTGTAATTGTTGACTTTACATAAAAGTACTTGCTCACAAACTTGTAAACTTTTTGTAATATATTTTTATAGTTAGATAGCTATTTATCTATATTATTGCAGCTAAAAAACAAAACCCGCACAAGCGGGTTGTAAAATTTTGATGTTTGGCTAAATGCTTAGGCGTAGAGGATTGTAGACATCGCCTAATTACTATAATTTCTTAATTAAGAATAAAGTTTAGCTTCTAACTTTTTCAAAATCTTCTTCGGATCGTTCTTATCTCCCTTCAAAAATTTTCAAGCAGCAAAACTTTCAACAGTTAAATAATGTATTTTTCCTGCCTAGTGCATTATTAAACTAAGGTGACTGATTTAACACCCACTTCAACCACTGCCTAAAAGAACTTATAGTATTCAAACGATTAACTCCAGGCGCACGGGTGGCAGCTAGTCCATCAACGGCGACTAATGCAGCATATTGCAAGCCCAAAAAACTATCAACGGCAGCATAAGGGCCACCTAAAGTAATAGCCCCAGCAGCATACATTTGACCTTTGCCACTACGCATTTCTACTAGTTCAAAATTGTTCGATACAGTCAATCGCCCCAGATGATTGACTGGAAGATTGTAATGTTTTACTAAATCTGCTATCAGAGGATTGGCATCTACTTTCGCATCCAGTCCAGTCGCATCAACAATAAAATCAGCTAGCAATTTTATTTCCCCAAAGCTTTGCTCTCGGATACTGGTAATAGTTCGGTTTTGGGCATCTCGTTCTACATCTAGCACCTCACCGAAGGTAATTTGATACCAGCCTTCGCTGATGCCTTGGGCAGTAATTTGCTGCCAGTCCTGGCGGTCGGCGGTGGTAGTTCCACCCCAGTCTGCTAGTAAACGCTTGCGTTCATCGGGGGTGGCTTTTTCTAACATTGCCCGGAGTTCGCCGCCCCAACAGGCTTTTGGCCAGTTAAAGGGTTGAAATTCGTAATGATTTTTGACTAGGCGTTGGGTATTTTGAAATTTGTTGCCTTGAGGTTTAGGCGATCGCATTAAATGCAAAACTGCAATATTCCGATTTCGCTTTCTGGCTTCATAAATGCGCTGAATAATCCGCGAAGCCACAATTCCCCGCCCCCGAATCAATACCGTACCACCTTGTCGCTCTAGTTGCTCATAAACATGATCGTGGGCTTCATAAGCATTGACGACAGATTTAAAATCTTGATATTTTTCTCTATAAGCTTGCAAATCTGGAAGAAATTGAATTGCTGGATACCCAGTAGCTAAATGTAAATAACGAGTAACTAAAAAAGCATAATTTCCTGGGGCGCGAGAATAGGCTACGCAATATCTGCCATCATCAGTTTTGCGAATTGCCCTAACTCGTCCATAACGATAAATTTGATTCCAGCCAATGCGCTTCGCTTCCCGGTCTATGGAATCAAAGACATTACCCGCACGGGGTGTATAAGTTTCAGCAAATGTTGGTTCAGCAAATACTTGCCATAAATACTTCAATGCTGAGTTTATCTGTCCCTTGCTGCAATCACGCCAAGCCTCACGCAAGGCATAACTAGGCCAGCCCCAAATATTATCAGGGCAAGAGTCAGAATTAGAACGCAGTCTTTCATATAAGGGGATTTGCGAATTCAAACAAAGGCGCTTGTAACGAGCATAAGGCTCTGCTTCCAATCCCAAAGCTACAATCTTGTCAGGACGCACACCACTAATTCGCAGTAAATCTGCCCAAACAAAGCTACCCAGTCCCGCCCCGATCGCTAGATAATCAGATTCATCTACTGATAAACCTGTAGCATGAAGCGCTTGCACAGCGACATTTTCCGATTGAAACGCTAGTGGCGGGAAATTACTTGCCAAGGGCGTTAGGGGCTGGGCAACAGGCAATGTGGGGTCTGGAAGATTGGTATTGGCGTTGAAGTGAATCGTTGAAGGCGGGCTGGTATCTGGTTCAGAGACGCTAGCACCAAATTTTACTGTGATTACATAAGGGCCAATTTGCAATGTATCGCCATTAGCCAAAACACTGCGCGTATGTGGTTTACCGTTGACATATACACCGTTAACGCTGCCTTGGTCAATCACCACTAGCTGGTTTTGTTCCCAGTCAATTAGCGCATGGTAGCGAGAAACCTCGTTACTGTTAAGCAGCATCCGAGAAACGCGCATCCCCCTGAGTTCGGCAGGTAAGCGAGGGAATTCTCGACCAAAAGCGATCGGTATATTCAACCTTGGTTCTCGCCGTTCTCCTGTCGCTGGTTCTTCCCAACTCAATTGAATTTGTAAGTCATTTGTCATTTGTCATTGGTCATTTGTTATTAGACTTGTTCAATAATTCCCTTTTGTCTCCCTTGTCTCCCTTGTTCCTAACTACCCGGTGCTACTAAAACACTCACAGCCGCAGCCAAAGATGTTCCACACCAATGACAGCCAATTTGTAGATTCTCTCCTGGGGAAACTTTATGGCATTTGGGGCATTCTAAACCATAAATTCCTAGCGGTGGTGCGGGAGGTGTTGGTGCATGGTGATGATGTCCGGGATGCGGTGGCATTAAAATTGTTGCTGGAATGCTGCCTGTGGAAACTTGAGTAACGTTGAGTTTTACTTGTCCCAAAGAGATACTAGTACCATCTGTTAAAGGCATTTCACCTTGGACTAATTGCCGTCCATCGACAAGTGGGGGATTTTGCGATCGCAAATTTCTGATATAAAAGCGCTGTTGCTGTTGATGAAAAAAGATTTCAACGTGCAGACCAGATACAGTAGGGTGACTCAGAACAATATCGCACCGGAGTGGATCTCGACCAATGCGGACAGTACCAGGATTTTGACTTGGCTGTTGTTCGTAAATGTTCTGAGTTTTATCTTGACCTGCATCGTGCCACTGTAAAGTTAGTGCGTTCATTGTTCTAACTTCGTAAATCGTATTTAGCTACTTCAACTTCCTTCTGTGCGATTCCTAACATGATTAAGTAGGCGCAAGCAAGTATTTAGAAAAAACTTCAACAAGCTTTATCTATCCGACGCTAATTTATCAGCAATACGTGTAGTTTCTGGCAGTCGATATTTGGGCGTACAGCGTAATACATAGTCAATCGCTGTCGGTAAACTAATTCTATGGCCACTGGAGATGTAGAGAGGTTTTACCCCGGTGCGCGATCGCAAAACAGCCCCAACGGTTTCATCCTTATATATCAGTGGTTGCGTGCTGCCTTTGGCTTCTGGCAATTCCTCATACTTACCTACCAACCTGGACTTAGCTACACCAATTGTTGGCATATCTATAAGTAACCCTAAATGGCTAGCTATACCTAATCTGCGGGGATGAGCAATTCCTTGACCATCACACAGGATAATACCTGGTGTTGTTTGAATTTTCTCCAAGGCATCGAGAACAGCTGGAATTTCCCGAAATGAGAGGAACCCAGGAACATAAGGAAAGGTAGTAGGACGGTGTGCTAGGCTCGTCTCAATTACTTGTAAATCAGGAAAACTCAGTACTGCGACAGCTGCACGGCTAATGGTTCCATCAGCTTCAAAACCCATATCCACTCCAGCAACGTACTGGATCGGTTCTTCTAGTTGATCCTCAGTAATTACTTGATCTCGCAGCTTTTCTTGGATAACTATGGCTTCTTCCAGCGTTGAAGGCCAAGCATGATCTCGATAAAACTTCATATTGAAAATGGGAATTTAATTGATTAATATTAATCCTGTTAATTTGGCAAGGGCAAAAACCGATGTTTATCCAGGGAAATATATTTTTTACAAAAGTCTGTGAAAGACTATCTTTATACTAAATATTTTAACCTAAGTTAGTTGATATTTTGCATCATAATGTTACTTAAGGCTGTTAAGAGGGAATTCTAAGAATATAAGTTTATTTTCCTAGACTTTCTCTTTTAGTGGTTATGACACAGCCGAATATTCTGGAACTTGCAAAACAGGGAGATGTAGATGCGATCGCATCTCTAATGAACCGCCACTTACACCCCAAAGGGATCACTGCAAAAGTTGCCTTTAAAGATGCTTGGTTAGAGGTAACACTAGAATCTGCCCAAGTACCAAATCAGCAAATTTTAGTTGCATTTATTCGCAAAGGTTTAACTGGTTTAGGGGCTGCATCTATTGAAAGCGTGAAAATTTACGGACAACAAACGGGTAAGAAGTTTCCAGCTTGGAGTAAGGAGTTTAATCTAGGTATAGTAGAAGATGAACTAGAAGCAGTAGATAATGAAGAGTCTTCTAGTGAACCTCAACTTCTAACTATTTTTATTAACTTAAGTGGCGATACAGCACGGGGATTAACAAACCAAGATTTTGAATCTATTGCTAATAAAATAAGCTCTGATATTTTATCATCTTGTACTGATATTTTTATTCAAAAAGTAAGTATTAGTAATGGTAGCTCTGTAATTACAAAGGAACGTTAATATCTAATTTGCCTCATGTATAGGTGCAGAGAAAGATTCTAAATTAGGGGCTTCTGCCAAAAATCTAATAAATCAAGGAAATTTTAAATATATAGCTCTAAAAATTTTGTAAATGTTGCTTTTGTCTGTATATGGGGAATCCTAATATAGACGATAATTTATCCGATTTTCGTATTTGTTAATTATGAAAAATCCCAATATTCAGGAAGTTACTAAGCAAAAGTTACAAAAGTTTTACTGGCCTTTATGGTTTCCTTATCCTACTTCTTGGTTAAAAGCATTAATTTTGAATCTATTGTTGAGCTTTATTATATTTTTACTCACTAATCCAGGAAAAGTAGGCTACCAAATTACATATTTGGCAAAAAGTCCCGAATTATTTTTTATGTTGACAATACTGTTAATCCTATCTCCTATTCCTACAATTTCTTTTACTCATCACTTATTACACCTACTTATTAGCCGGTTTATATCAGAAATTCAAGCACCAGAAATAGGTAGAATCAAAGGGTTATTTCCAGGAATAATGAGTTGCTGGGAAGGATTGTATGCTTGGCTTGTAATTGCAATTTCTACACTGATAGCAGCTTTTTTTTGCACAATGATTTCGCCATTATTTAATATTAGCTACACTAAGCCAGTTGAATCATATACAGAAGTTGAAAAGAATATAATACTAATATTTGGGCTGTTTTATATTTCTGCTGGAGCATTAACTTATCAAATTGAACATTTGGTAAGACAGCGAATAATATCTGCTTACTCTGGCACTAAAGAAACAGATGCAACTAAATCTAAGACTGATTTAAATAAAGATCAAGAACTTAATAGATTGCGCGGGGAAATGGGTTTACACAAAATGACATCCAATATTTTATCGAATGATAAAGAAATTCCAATCATTAAGACTCAGTATAAATATCGTAATTTCAAAAAAAATTGGGTGTTCGTTTTTTTGGTATTTTCAATTGCTGTAGGAATATTTTTATCTTTAAAATTTGGAGAAATATTTCCTCTAACATCTAAAACCTACACACAAATACCATCAAATTCTACATTAGTTACACCCTCACCAGTCATTTCAGAATCTCCAACTGTGTTACTTCAAACTGATACATTTCGAGAGGCAGTAAGTAAAGCAATTAATGCAGCTAACCTTACTCAATCAGCAAAATCTCCAGATGAGTGGAAGACAGTTGTGAGTCAGTGGGAAGCTGCGATCGCACTTATGAAAACTGTGCCATCTTCCAGCCCAAATTATGCAATCGCTCAACAAAAAATCATAGAGTATCAGAAAAATATCAACTACGCTCAGAAAAATGCCGTCGGTAGTAAGTAATGCGATCGCACCTCAAAGCTAAACTAGAAAAAGCAGTGTGTAGGCGTAGACCTTCGTAGACATCGCTCTTATCTTTACCTATCCTGATGAAATGCGAAGGCTCTATGCTTCAGAAGGATATCCAGTTAATTATCCCTAGCTAAAATTTGAGAAGAAGAGTACTTTCCCACGAAGCCAATCATGACAGAAGGAAAGACGCGACGTAATTTCCTAATAACCAGCATTGCTTTGACTGGAGGGATTGTGGCAACTAATGCCTTGCAGCAAAATACTAACAACACCGCAACACCGCCAGCAACTATGCCAGAACGGATGCTGGGACGCACGGAAGTAAATCTGCCTATCTTCGGGTTAGGAGGAGCAGGACAAACGCCACTATCCTGGGAAGGAAAAGAGGATGATGCTGCGGCAATTATTCAAAAAGCGCTGGAACTTGGCATTCGCTACTTTGATACGGCGGCTAGTTATGGGCCGAGTGAAGATTATTTAGGCAAAGTGCTACCACCCCATCGCTCAAACATATTTCTAGCAAGCAAGACTGATCAAAGAGATCGGGATGGAGCCTGGCGAGAATTGGAGCGATCGCTAAAACGTCTCAATACAGATTATCTCGATTTGTGGCAGTTGCATCATGTTTCTTTTTCTGAAGAACTCGACACCATTTTTAGTCCATCTGGCGCAATTAAAGCTTTAGAAGAAGCCATAGAACAAAAACTGGTGCGCTTCGCAGGTATTACCGGACATCACGACCCTCAAGTGATTGCCGAAGGCTTACGTCGCTATCCTTTCCACACTACACTCATACCTGTGAATGCCGCCGACCAACACCACCCACGTCCATTTATCCAGGTGGTTCTACCAGTTGCTCAAGAAAAAAATGTCGGTGTGATTGCGATGAAAGTTCCGGCTTATGGTCGGCTATTTAAACCAGGTGGACTGACGGGTATGGAGCAAGCTTTAGGTTACACAATGTCTCAGCCTGGAGTTCATTGTTGTGTAATTGCAGCAGAAACTATTGCACAATTAGAGAGCAATGTCAAGATCGCGCGGGCTTTTGTGCCTCTCAAAAAGGAAGAATTGACAGCGATCGCACTTGCGGCTGCTAATATCTGGGAAGATAGTACATTCTTCCGTACTTGGACTTAGCCGAACCTTGCACATATTACAAAGTGTATTATTACTCACGCTGATAATATTGTTCCGCTTGCGACATCTTAAACTGTAGTAGCTTCTCGTCTCCCAACTTGTATCGCAACCTCGGCTTAAAAGGCGAAATATTCAAACTACGAATAATTTCACTCGCTACAGCTTTGGCTAGTAGCGGTGGTACAGAGTTACCAACTTGCCGAAATCCGTGCCATTTGGTTACATGAAATCTAAACCAATCGGGGTAAGAATGTAATCTCGCCGCTTCCCTGACTGTAATACAACGAGGCGTAAATGGATGAATCGGTCTAGGAGATGTGAAAGAACCCCTATATTTGTCTGTTCCGGCTCTTAAAGTATTGCAGACACCACCAGGATGTAGCTTATGAAAACGACTAATTTTTTCTCTTTCACCTTGTTCAGTTTCCTGAAAACGTTGAACAGTTTCCGCAGAATGTTTTGTTCTTATACTTGAAGAAAGGATTCGCAAATCATATTCACGTTTATAAGAATAATCATTTTTTAGGCATTTAAGACCGCGAAGTACACGAGCATAGTTACTAGGCTTTTCGTATTCTCCAACAACCCAATCTCTTGTTACTAACTCAGGATAGTTTTCTATTTCGGGTAAATCTTTAATCGCATCCCAGACTGTAGGACTCAAGGGGATATCAGATATTTTTTTAGAAGTTAAATTATTTGGTAAGGCTGGTTTAGTAATCGGCTGAGGATATTTCGGTAATTCTACATCCTCCCTTGCACCTATAAGAAATAATCTCTCACGTGACTGTGGTACTCCGTAATTTGCAGCATTGAGAATTTGGTAATTTTCTTCTACTTTATAGCCGTAAATTTTAAACTCACTAATTAAAGATTGGAGAATTTTTTTATGTTCGCCAACCGTTATCCCTCGAACATTTTCCATTACAAAGAATTTCGGTTTTAGCTCAAAAACCAGGCGATGAAAGTGAAACACTAAAGAATTTCGCGGATCATCAACAACCCGTTTACCAATTAGAGAAAATCCTTGACATGGTGAACCACAAATTACCACATCAATTTCGCGATCGCCAATTTTAGACCGACTCCTAATTTCTTCACCGGTTGTATCCACAACACTTTGACATAACACTGAGCAATAAGGAAAGTTAAACTCATGTGTTGCACAGTGGATAGGGTCGATTTCTACAGACGCTAGCACGTCAAAACCAGCTTGTTCAAAGCCAAGAGTCATACCACCCGCGCCAGCGAACAAATCAACTGCGATCGCTCTTTGTTTTCTCATCTCATAAGCCATGACACCTCTAAAAAGATTGGGCATTGGGCATTGGGCATGGGGCATTGGGTATGGTATTCTCTTATCTCCCTTGTCTTCCTCATCCCCCACTCCCCGCCACCATTTGCAAAATTTCTTGAGCAGCGCGATCGCACACTCCAACTTCTCCTAAACTTTGCCGCATTTCTTCATAATCTAGCAAAGTTTGCTCTCTGCGACTGGGATTGAGTAGTAGTTCCATCGCGGCTTGGATAATATTCTCTGCTGTGGCTTGCTCTTGTAAAAATTCTGGCACAATCGGCTTCATCACAACTAAGTTTGGTGGCGATGCAAAGGCGATAGAACCTTTGAGGATTTTACGAGCTATCCAAGCAGTCAGGCGACTGAGGCGGTAAACTACAACTTGGGGCACATTTAACAGAGCAAGTTCTAAATTGACAGTACCAGATTTACTAATGGCTAAATCAGCCGCAGCAAAAACTTCCATTTGTTGACCTGATAGAACTGTCGCCCGTAAACCGTAACGCCTGATAGCCTCCTCAATTGGCTGTCTATAGACTTCCAAAGATAGGGGAATCCAGAAATGAACTTCGGGTAATTTAGCTTGAATAGTTTGGGCAGCTTGAAAAATAATTGGTAAAAGATATTTTAATTCTTGGCGGCGAGAGGCGGGGAGAAGTGCGATCGCAATTTGTTCTGGCGCAATCCCCAGTGTTGCACGCGCTGCTTGGCGACTGGGAGCGTCTTGCATTCGGTCAATCAAAGGATGCCCTACCCAAGTAACTTTTGCCCCTTGCTCACGAAAAAAACGGGCTTCTTGTGGGAAAATTGCCAACAACTTATCTGTAAAACCAACAATCCGGTTAGTTCTACGCAAACTTAATGACCAAGCCCACTCTTGGGGAGCAATGTAATACACCACAGGCACATCTGGTAACTGCTGTTTCATATAAGTCCCAATTTCCAGATTGGGAGTCATATAATCGATCAGCACTACTAAATCTGGTGGATTTTGTTTTAGGGAAGCGATCGCCTGACGTTGTACCTGGAGAGTAGGTAGAATATAAGGCAACCCTTCTAGAATACCCATTGAGCCAATACTACTAGTATTGCCCAGCAGAATTGCCCCAGCCTCCACCATTTTTTCGCCACCCAGCGCCACAATCTCTAATTTCAACCCAATCGCCATAGCTTGACGCTTCAGCGCTGTAATTAGCAGCGACCCTTGTAAATCGCCGGATACTTCGCCAGTGCTGATAAAAATCCGCATTTGATAATTAGGTAATTAGTAAAAACTAAGGAATGAATAGTTAGCAGTGAATACTTAGGAATGCGGAGTTAAAAATTTAATTCATCAATTCATAACTCCTGTAGAGACGCGATTAATCGCGTCTCTCCTAACTCATAATTCACGATTCATCACTCGTGCTTTTTTTCCCTTTACCGGGAATCAAACCACGTCTACCTGGCATCTGAGAAAGTAGCAGGAAGCGACGCAGATGTTGTAATTGTTCGCTATCCCCTAAAAGTTCCAGTTTTTCCAAGGCATCCTTAAAGGACAAATCAGAACGGTAGAGAATGCGGAAGGCTTTTTTCAGCGCAAGCAAATCTGCTGAGTCCATACCAGACCGTTTGAGTCCCACAAGGTTGAGGGTTCGCACTCGCGCCGGATTTCCCTCTACTAGCATATATGGGGCTACATCTCGGTCAATACGTGCCATACCTCCCACCATTGCGTGTCTACCAATACGCACAAATTGATGGACACCTAAAACCCCACTCAGCCTGGCGCGTGATTCAATATGCACATGACCCGCCAAGGCTACAGAGTTGGCAATCACTACCTGGTCTTCAATTACGCAGTTATGAGCCACATGGACATAAGCCATCAGCAAGTTACCATCGCCAATTACTGTTGCTTCACCAGCACCAGTAGCGCGGTTAATAGTAACGTACTCACGAATTAAGTTGTTATCACCAATTTTGACCCAAGTTGGTTCTCCCACAAACTTGAGATCCTGGGGTTCCATACCGATGGCTGCACCTGTAAAAATCTGATTTTGCGCCCCAATCTCACAAGGCCCCTCTAACACAGCATGAGCGCCGATTATTGTTTCAGGGCCCACTTTGACATGCGCTCCAATCACAGCATAGGCACCGACTTGCACTGTATGGTGGAGTTCCGATTTCGGATGAATTACAGCAGTTGGATGAATTAGCGTTTTCAAGGGTGAATCTCCAGAACTGTCTTGATAAGTCAGCGCCAGATAGGGTTTCTAAGGCAGCGTGTTAATCTGGTTAAGAGATTTATACAAACTACCGCCCCATCAAGGCGACTGGTAGAGCGTGAAGTATTTCAGTGAACGAAAGTGTCGGGCAAAGCAAGTTAAGTGTGTTCGAGTAGCATTTCGTCGAGAGGGCGTGGAAAATCAAGAAATTATCAGATGCTATGGTGGATTTTTTTTACTTTTATCCTTTGGTAGGATTCAGTAAGGGCATTTCACGGCTATGCCCACACCACGAAAGCAAACTTTTAGTTGACTAGAGAAAACATTAATTCCCCTTCACAAGCAAGTTGACCGTCAACTTCGGCACGACCTTGCATCTTACCGAAACGACGTTGTTTTACCCATAACAGTTCCACTGTCATGACTAGTTGATCCCCCGGTACGACCTGGCGGCGAAAGCGAACTTTATCGATACCAGCGAAAACAAATAGCCCGCCTTCTACCGAAGACATTTGAGTGAGAACAATGCCCCCAACTTGTGCCATTGCTTCGACAATTAGCACCCCTGGCATCAGTGGACGGCCGGGGAAATGTCCTTGGAAATAGTTTTCGTTGATAGTAACATTTTTAACGCCAACAGCTTTTTTACCTGGAACGTAGTCAATTATTTTGTCTACAAGTAAAAATGGGTAGCGGTGGGGTAATAATTTTTGAATTTCTTCAGATGTGAAAGTTGTTTTAATTTCAGGGGCGATCGCAGTCTCATTTATACCCTGTAGTTCGGTAGATGTAGATGTAGTTGGATCGATAGTATTCACTTCAGTGAGGATTGACATTGGCCCTATAGTTAATTTTTCATCTGAAAGTTTAGCAGGCAAGCGCAGATCGAAACCTTAATAATCCGGGATTTTAAGCTTTAGAGTAAATTCAAAATCTAAAATCCAAAATCTAAAATTTTCTGAGCCAGTTGAATGTGTAAATTATGGCTGGCTTTATACGCTAAGAAATGAGCTTGAGGAAAAGTTCCTAGTAAACTCAAATCTCCGACTAAATCCAAGATTTTATGACGGACTGGTTCATTTGCAAATTTCAGTGGGGGGTTTAGCCACCCTTCTGGCCCGCAAACAAGTGCATTATCTAAACTACCACCTTTAATTAACCCAGTTTTTTGTAAGTGTTCAATTTGATGCAGTAACCCAAAAGTACGGGCAGGAGCAATTTCGGCAGCAAAGCTAGCAGAAGCTTTTTCTAGTTCAGTGGTTAGTGACCAACTATACCATTGATTACCAATGGCGGGCAGGTCAAAATCAATACCGTAACTAAAACGAGTTTCTGGTGCTGGGAGGGCACATACAAAGGCATCCCCTTGATAAACCCATATTGGTTCTGTAACAGTCAAAGGAAATTGGTTGTTAACGGGTTGTGATACTAGGCCCACTTGGGCAATATTGGCTGCCCACACACTTGCGGAACCATCCAAAAGCGGGACTTCTGGCCCATCAATTTCAATCCGGGCATTATCCACACCCATACCCGAAAGTGCTGCCAACAAATGTTCTACTGTGCGAACATATACCTCACCCTTCCCCAACTGAGTTGAGAGAACAGTGTGACTAACTGCCGCAACTTGGGCTGGAATAATCGGTAAATCCGGTAAATCC
This sequence comes from Nostoc sp. FACHB-133, assembly GCF_014698055.1. Lineage (NCBI taxonomy): Bacteria > Bacillati > Cyanobacteriota > Cyanophyceae > Nostocales > Nostocaceae > Nostoc > Nostoc sp. FACHB-133. The sequence continues at coordinate 14,985 of NZ_JACJSH010000028.1, read as the reverse complement.
ACCCGCACAAAGTAGCGTCCACTTCCCGTTTCAGCTGGTAGTATCCGCACCTGGGTATTCACACCGCTATGCAATCCCACCCCTACTTGGGTGATTTCGGCTGCTAGAGTGTGCTGTTGCATAGCCAAAAAGTCAATATATTTTGTTTAGTATTGTTCATCGTCTGTTTTGGTAAAGTCCCTGATATTCCCCTAAAAAAGTCATTAATCCCTTTATCGGAACAGTATTGAGGTAAATGTCAAAATTAGCAAGCTAATTGTCATTTGTCCTTTGTGATTCACTAATGACCAATACTTCGGCTTCGCTCAGTACAAGTGACTAATGACTAATGACAAACTAAAACCTTTCGCCAATACCGAAATTAATCCGACTATCTCCGTCATCGTTGACACCGTAGTCAATACGAATTGGCCCCAGTGGAGACTGGACGCGAACGCCAAGACCATAACCGTAGCCACTACCATTTTTGTTCAATACTTCAGCCGCCCTGGTACTGGTTCCCAAATCGCTGCCGAGATCAAAAAATAGTGCGCCACTGACTACTGAAAAAACTGGGAACCGATATTCAACTGATGCTTGCACGTAAGAGCGTCCACTACCTAATGCTCCTTCTTCGTAACCCCGGACGGAGTTGCTACCCCCAAGAGTAAAGGCTTCGTAGGGGGGCAAGTCACCAAGGATGGTTCCTGCTTGCAGGTTAAATGCTAAGGTTTGCGCCCCCTTGGTAAGGTTAATCAGCTTAATGGGTAAATATTGGCTGTAGCTACCCCGCACTCTGGTGAGAAGAATGTTTCCTAGTCCGATGGGAACCGACTGATCAACCCCGAAGCGAAGATAAGAACCGCTAGTGGGTTGCAATGGGTTATTACGGAGATCGCGCTGTGCCCCCAGTTGCAGCAGTAGTAAATCGTCTTCACCTCCCGGAGATTCGGTCAGTGGAACTGAGATTGGTTGACCATTGGCGGTGGGGTTTCCATTCTCGTCGAGCGGAACTCCATTATCATTGAATACCGCTCCTGTTTTTCTGAGATTGCCATCGGCATCACGGGCGGAAACCCGTTGATACTGTAAACCTGCTGATGCAGTCCAAACGGAAGTTTTGTAAGGATTGCTGGAAAGAGGACGGGTAAAGGTGACACCGCCACCTAGACGGAGAATGCGGGGGCGATCCTGAGAATCTGTATTACTGGGATTATTTGGGTCAAAAGTCCTAATATCTTCATCTTTGCCATCAAAAATCAAGGAAATGGAACTGCGGCGAAAAAGATTGGTTGTGTAGGAAGTCCGGTAAGGATCTCCCGCAATCCAAGGGTCTGTATATCGCACGTCAAATAACAGTTCTCGTTCTCCCACCTGCACTTCTGCGCCCAGTTTTTGGTTTCTACCGTTCAGGTTTTGCTGTTGATAGCTAACTGTTCCAAAAAGTCCGCTAGCAGAACTAATCCCTGCCCCAGCCGCAATAGAACCACTACTACGTTCCGCTACATTCACGACTACATCCACCTTGCTGGGGTCAGTACCAGGGTCTAGGGAGACATTCACATCTTCAAATAGTCCTAGTCCGTACACGCGCTGTAGGTCTTTTTGCACCGTGTTGCGGTTGAATGTTTGCCCTGGCTTCAACTCCAATTCTCGGGTAATGATGTAATCTTGTGTCCGTCCGCGAATTGGTTGTCCCTTCTCGTCTGTCTCTTGACCATCTTTATTGCGGAACCGGACTCTAATATTCTCTACAACACCTTCTGCTACTTGTAAAGTAACAACTCCGTTTTCAGAAACTTGGGGCGCTCCAATGACGTTGGCTAGAACATAACCTTGGTCTTGATACCGCTTGTTTAACTGCTTGATGCCTTCTTGCAAGTCACGCAAGTTGAGGATTTTGCCATACTGCTCCTTAAATACTTCATCCACAGTAGTAGGTGGGAGTACAGAGGGAACACCAGTGCCAGGATTGGCTTGCACTTCTACTTTGCTCAGGACGGGGTTAGGCTGTACAACAAAGCTCACCCGCACTCCCAAAGGGGTATCTTCTGGCGATGCTTGGACATTGGAGAAGAAGCCAGTACCAAAGATGGCGTTAATATCTTCTTGCAATTGGCTGCGAGTTGTTGTTCGTCCTGGTTGGGTACGAATTACCCTGTAAACTTGTTCTTCCAGTTCTGGTGATAGTTGCCCAGACTGGGATCTAATGAGTACTTCCGACACCAGTACGCGGGGGTCATTGGCTTCTGGGGCTGTGTTGGGTTGAGTACTTTCTGGAGTTGTCGGCGGGTTAACATTCTGCGGACTGGGTGTAGCACCTGGTCTTGGAGCAGGTGTTCGTTGTTGACCATCTGGAAATGGAACGTCTGGAGCGGTAGATGGTTCTGGAGTTGTAGGTAATAAAGGTTCTGTTGTCGGTGGATTGACGTTCTCTGGGACTGGAGTCGTCTCAGGAGTTGGGGAAGGCGTTGATTGTTGAATTTCTGGCGTTGGGATGTCTGGGGCTGGAGAGGGCTGTTGAGTTGGGCTGGGATTGATTTGAGGGGTTTGTTGTGCAGTTTTTGGCGTTGTGGAGGTTGGCACTATTACCCCTGGTGTCGGATTAGCAGGGTAAACTGCGACAATCCGAGATTTCTGTGCCTCTATAATCCCTGTGAGATTAGATCGAGATTTGAGATTTTTAATAGAGTCAAGCTGACTAGTGTCCTTTTCTGGCTGCTGATTTGTTTCTAGTGTCAAAACTTCTGTTGTCTGTTTTGAAGTTTTGGCAGTTTCTGCTTTTGCACTCAATGAGCCGCCCAAAGGGACTGTAATTGCTATTGCTGCCAGCAATACGGGAGATAAACGCATTTTACTTATGATTCCTCTTCACGACCACACACACACGATCACAAGGCAATAATGCCCTCATGCCAAAGGTAAAATTCAAAATATAATTTTTTTCTTTTGCTTTTTTACTTTACAAGGCAAAAGGCAAAAGGCAAAAGTTAAATATAATTCCTTCTGACCTTTTGGTTTTTACCTGTTTAAGTTGTAGTTTCTACTGCTTTTAGCACTCTTTGTAAAACCTCCTGGTAAGCATCCTCTACATTTCCTAAGTCTCGGCGAAAGCGGTCTTTGTCCATTACCCGGCGATTTGAGTCCTCTTCTGTGGTATCCCACAAACGACAGGTGTCGGGGCTAATTTCGTCTGCCAAGAGCAACTGCTGTTGTGAGTCCAAACCAAACTCTAGCTTGAAGTCTACTAGGGTAATGCCGCATTGCTGCCAAAATTTGTTGAGAAATTCATTGATTTTCAATGCTAGATGTGTAATTGCATCTACTTGTTCCGCAGTAGCTAGTTCTAGCAGGTAAAGGCGATCGCGTGTGAGCAAAGGATCTCCTAAGTGATCGTTTTTGTAATAAAACTCAACCAAAGGCTGTTTCAGAATTGTACCCACTGGCAAGCCTGTTTGTTGACACAGACTGCCAGCTGCAATATTTCTGATAACTACTTCTAAGGGTAAAATTTTAACTGCCTTTACCAGCATCTGATTCGGGGTAGGGCTGTCGATAAAGTGAGTCTTTATACCATAAGCCTCTAACTGTTTAAAAAGATGGCTGGAAATGCTACAATTTATTTTTCCCTTTCCTTGGATACTGCCACGTTTTTGGGCGTTAAACGCCGTGGCATCGTCCTTAAAATCAGCCAACAAGACTTCCGGATCGTCCGTTGTATAGAGAATTTTTGCTTTGCCTTCGTATAACTTGGAATTCACAGACATGGTGGCAGTTAAAGTTCTAGGCGATGGACGATTTTTGTCCTTTCGGGCTTAACCATTTTATCTTTAGTTATTAACTATTAGCCATCGGTGATTTTTGAAGAGGATGTAAGGATGCGGAGAATTTAGCAGAAAAGTATGAGGTATACAAGGGAGAATTTTGCCCTCAGCAAGAGCAGCACTCCGCCCCTCCATATCTTTTCAATACTCAATGCCCTCATTAGCCAGTTGCTAAATATTAACAATTGAATCTCTAACTTTTAACAGAGGACAAGTGGCTCTGGTTCTAGTATCGTCTTGTCAGTAGTATCACCGTTTAGAACGTAACTATTCTTGCAAAACTGCTTTAGTGAGATATACTTATATGTTTTAATAGTTTTTAATTCAGGGTTTGGACTGAAGTTAATTACAATTTGAACTTCATAAATTAAGATGAGATCAATTGAAGGCCGGGAGGAAAATCAAATATTCTCTCTAGTTATTTTAGCAGCAGTTACTTTAACAGACATTTTTCTGTAACATTTACAACAAACAAAAGCATTTCAAGCTTTATCTTCTAGTCTCATAATCTGAATCAAGTAATTCCTGCATAACCAATTGGAAAAAAAGTTAGATGGTTTGCTTTTTCCCAGTCTGACGAAAGTAAAGATTAAGGTAGCTAGTGATTTCGCTTCAGACATTCAAATAGAAGGTGAATTAATAAATGGAGAACAAAATAGTGAATAAGGATGATTTTCTCTACCCTCGTGGTCGCTACTACGGTCAAGTAAAGCCAGAAAACCTAGTTTTTAATGCGAATCTACAGGAATTTGCCCAACGTGTAAGCTACATTTGCAACTTAGAAACAGGTGGAAAGCTCCCTCCAGGTGAAGCTTACAAACAAATAAGGGATCTATGGAAACAGTTGAAACACTCAAAGAAAGAACTGCGAATTGGTGAAGATCCGTTTCAGGATGACCAGGGGGAGGTTGAAGGTTGAGGAGGCGGAGGGCAGGTGGACAAGGGGACAAGGGGACAAGGGGACAGGGAGCAGGGGGAGAAGAATTAATAACCCATGCCCAATTCCCAATGCCCAATTCCCAATGCCCCATAACTACTTAGTAAGCATTGTCCAAATCCCATCCCATGACTCCGGGGGCGGATTTTGTAAATAATTACGCGCACGTTCTAGGTGGATATCAACACCTTGGTCTTTGGGTTGGATGTATTTGGCGGCTTTAAAACAAGCGATCGCTTCTGAGAAGTCGCGCGATAAATAAGCAGCGCGTCCAGTATGATAGTGATACAAAAACTCTTGGGTGTTGGCATCTAGAGGGGTGTTGCGATCGCCAATTAACTCGTAGATATTAATTGCTTGGTGTTTCCCTTTGACTCTAATTTTATCTAACTGGCGCACCCAAATGCGATCGCTGCACATCTGGTAAGTAAATTCGCTTAAAATAATATCACAACCGTATTCTTTAGTTACCGCTTCCAAGCGCGAACTCAAGTTTACACTGTCTCCAATTACGGTATAATCCATCCGTTTACGGGAACCAATATTACCCGAAACCACTTCTCCAGAACTAATGCCAATGCCAATATGAATTTGTGGCTGTGCCTGGATAATTCGCCGTTGGTTAAATTCCTCTAAGCGTTGTCGCATATCTAACGCTGACTGCACAGCTCTCCAAGCATGATTTTCTGTCAGAGGTAGCGGCGCACCAAATACCGCCATTAACGCATCACCAATAAATTTATCGAGCGTGCCTTCGTAGTTAAAAACCGCCTCCACCATCGTTTCAAAATACTGATTGAGCAAGGATAATACTTCAGCTGCACCGATATTTTCTGTAAGTGTTGTGTAGCCTCGGATATCAGAAAACAAGATGGTTACATCTTTACGCTCACCCACCATTAAAGCATCTTCTCCCAGAGCCATGACTTGTTCGGCTACATGAGGCGTTAGGTAGCGAGACATGGTAGTTTTCATCCGTTTTTCCTGGCTGATGTCTTCCAACACCACCAAACCACCCCGAACGCCGCCTTCTGGGTTAGTTAGGGGATTGACAGTGAGATTTGTACTGCGTTCTAATGTTTGCACCTCATCAGGGCTAAAAAACTCAGATTCGGGTGTAAGGGGGAGATTCCAGGGAATGAACACATTGGGGTTAGTGCGATCGCACATTGCTAAAATTGAGTACTGAGTGCTAAACGTCCCGCTACCGTTAACAGCATTTTTAACTTGATAAATTCCCACCATCAAAGTTTGCTCTGGTACATAATGTTTAGCTCCAGTTTTTAAACTATCTTCGAGTCGCATTTGGAGATTTTCAATCGGCACAACTTCCCAAACTAAGCGACCAATCAAATTTTGTTCCCACAAAAGCTTGTTACTTTTGGTATTAGTGTTTTTTACAGGACAACCCAATAACTCCAGAGCTGCATCATTAATTGTGACAATTCTACCTGCCATATCTGTAGAAATCACCGCATCTGAAAGACTTTGCAAAATGTCTTTTTGATACTGTTTTTCTAACAATACATTTTCAAATAGACGAGCATTTTCTAAGGCGATTCCTGCCTGAATATTAAAAGCCCGCATAAACTCTTCATCAGAAGCAGTAAAACTGTTTTGTTGCTTATTAATTAATTGGGTTACGCCAATTAATTCATTTGCAGAATTAAATACTGGTAAACATAGAATATTGCGAGTCACATAACCAGTTTTTCTATCTGTACTTGGGTCAAATCGGGGGTCTTTGTAGGCATCGGAAATATTTAAGGCTTGACCAGTAGAAGCCACATAGCCAGCAATGCCTCGGTTAGCTGGAATACGAATTTCTAGCAAGTTTGTGCCATCTGCTGCCGCCGCAACTTTTGTCCAGAGTTCGCTCATCTCTTTACGATATAAAAACAGCGTGCTGCGGTCTGCTTGCATTAAAATTCGAGCTTGTTCCATGACTATTTGCAAAGTTGCTTCTAAATCGAGACTTTGCCCCAATGTCTGAGTTGCCCTTAACAAAGCCGTTGCGCCTCGTTGATTCCGAGCGGCTACATAAAAAGATTGGCAGCTTTCCAGAATAATCCCAATAGAAGCGGCAAAGTCTCGAAAACGTTCTTCATCATCATGATTAAACGGAACATTCCCGGTTTTATTAGCCAGTTGAACTACTGCAACAATTTGGTTTTTGCTGCTGATAACAGGCATACATAAAATATTATGGATTTTGTAGCCCATTTGTTTTTCAAGTTCTGGGCTAAATAAAGGATGAGTATAAGTTTCAGATATATTTAAATATTGACCTGTACTGGCAACATGACCGGGGATACCCACAGTCATAGGAGTACGAATTTCTAAGAATTTTTGGGTATTATCTTGAGGAACTTTTGACCATAGTTGACCTTTATCATGGTCAACTAAAAAAATGGCTGTATGTTCTGCTTGCAGAATTTGACCTATTTTAAGTGTGATAGCTTCTAGTACCTTCTCTAACATTGTTTCTAGAGCTTCATTATTGATTAGTTCAATAGCTCTAAGAAATTGCTGGAACTCCGCAGTTATGAAGTCGAGTAGGCAAACAAATTCATTAACAGATAAATCTTTTACGCGACGCAATAAGGCGTGAGTCCGATTAACTTGAGTTAGTTCAGTTAATGTAGCCAAGACGCTGCCAGGGTTGGGGAGTGTCACGTCGCTTCGCTCCGAATTAAAAATTCAAAATTCAAAATTAATAATCCCCATAAAGAAATGGGCTTGCAAGCTGTTAAGCATATAAGAAAGCACATTGAAATCGCAGGGGGGCAGGGGGCAGGGAGCAAGGGAGAGGTTTTGCAGCTTTTCTTACCATGAAAATGATGCAATTTAAATGACGATTAGCTTATCATGAGTCTGTTTCGGTTATTGGAATTTTAGATTTTGGGCATTGGGCATTAGTTATTCTTTCTCCCCCTGCTTCCCCTGCCTCCTCATCTCCCAATTCCCTATCTGTTATTTTGTCAACTTTTCAGCAAATATTATCTTTTGGTAGTAATCTTGTAGCTGATTGGTGGCAGCTGCCCAACCCCAACTTTCTGCTTCCTGGCGAGCATTTTGACGGATGATGTCTCGTTGTTCTTTTTGTTCTAAAAGGCGAACAGTAGCAGCGATCGCTCCTTTAACATCTTCTGTTGGCTCAAAAAGATATCCATTTACCCCATCTGTCACAATATCAGGAATTCCTCCCGAACGAGCTGCTACCACGGGGCAACCAGCAGCCATCGCTTCTAGTAGTACTAAGCCTAGTGTTTCTGTACGGGAAGGGAAGATAAAGGCATCAGCACTCGCAAAGGCAGAACCTAATTCTTGTCCCATAAGATATCCAACAAAATAGGTATTTGTGCCAGCAAAGTGTTTTTCCAGTGCTTGGCGGTGTGGGCCATCTCCAACCAATGCTAATCGCGCTTCGGGAATTGCTTCTAAAATTGGTTTGATGCGCTCAATTTCTTTTTCAGCAGAAAGTCGCCCAACGTAAAGTAGCAATGGGCTTTCTGGATGATTTTGGGATAAACGCGATCGCATCTCTACACTAGCTAAATCGGGGTGAAATAATTCTGTATCCACCCCGCGCTGCCATAAATCTACACGTTCAATCCCATGTGCTGTCAGTTCCTCCACCATTGCTGTGGAAGTACACAGATTCAACGCAGCTTGATTATGAGCGCCTTTGAGCAGTTCCCAAAGAAAACCTTCCAGCATCCCCAAGCCGTAATGTTGAAGATATTGGGGCAAATGGGTATGGTAAGAGGCTAATAAGGGAATTTTAAGGATTTTGCTGTAAAATATGCCAGCTAAACCTAAAACTGCTGGGTTCACAACATGAATAACATCTGGCTTGAACTCTTCTAAAGCATAACCAATGGCTGGGCGAGGAAGTGCCATTTTCAATTCTGGATATAATGGCAGAGGAAAGCCAGTAATGCCGTAAACCTTAGCGCCTTTGTGTTCAGTGATGCCTCCATCAGGGGCAATCACCAGCACTTGATTACCACTACGCTGTAGGTGGTCAACAGTATGGCGCAGGCGTGTTACAATGCCGTCAACCTTGGGTAAAAAGGTTTCAGTAAATAGGGCAATTCTCATAAAAAACTATTCAGTACAGGCAGATAATCTCAGCTTCAGAGTGCATTTTGCGATTAAACACAGAATAAACTGTCTCGTGTGCTGCAATCAATTTTGCACAGTTATCATAACTGTGCTAAACGGAAAATTTAGTAAGCTATAAAGAATCTAATTCGCATAATAGAATTAAACATAACTCTTGTGGGGTGGGCAACATAAGCGCCCAGTTTATGGAATTTAAATATAGAACAGCTTAATAACTGGATGATGCGCCTGATAAATAATAATTGATTGGTCGTCATATTGTGCTAAGACATGACGACCAATTTTAGACCCGCGATTTACTGGGGTTTGCCTAATTTCTGTGCCAAGAGACTTTGGGCATAATTTGCTTGTGATCGACTCGTTTCTGATACTTAATAGCAAAGTTTAACAGAGAATCGAGTAGAGAATCAGAGAGCAAGTGAGGCTGTAAACCTAAATCGAGCAATTTAGTGTTTTTAGCGTTGAAGTAATGTTCTTCTTTCTCAACTCTGGGGTTATCTAAGTGATCGATTTCTACCTTCAATCCCATAGCGTTACCAGCATTTTTCACCATCAATGCCAAATCACCGACGCTGAATTGTTCGGTAAATTGGTTAAATACGCGGAATTCACCAGGTTGTGCAGGGTTAGCGATCGCTAATTCCACACATCGTACTGTATCCCGAATATCCAAAAACCCACGAGTTTGTCCACCTTTACCGTAGACAGTTAAGGGATGTCCAATTGCTGCTTGAATACAAAAGCGGTTTAGTGCTGTACCAAACACACCATCGTAATCCAGCCGATTAATCAATAGTTCGTCCATCCCCGTTTCTTCGGTTAAGACACCATAAACTACACCCTGATTTAAATCAGTTGCTCGCAATCCCCAAATCCGGCAAGCAAAGTGGATGTTATGACTATCATGAACTTTGCTTAAATGGTACATCGAACCAGGCTGCTTGGGATAAGGTAGGGTATCCTTGCGTCCATTGTGTTCAATGGTGATATACCCTTCTTCGATGTCGATGTTGGGTGTACCGTATTCACCCATCGTTCCCAGCTTCACCAAATGACAGTCCGGGAAATCTTCCCGCATGGCGTACAACAAGTTCAACGTACCAACTACATTATTGACCTGGGTGAGAACTGCGTGTTCTCGGTCAATCATGGAAAATGGGGCCGAACGCTGTTCACCAAAATGCACTAGGGCATTTGGCTGAAATTGATGTAAGGTTTTGCTAAGAAATTCGTAATTTGTAATATCGCCGATGAACAAATCGATAGATTTACCTGTCAAATCTTGCCAGCGCTGGAGACGTTGTTGAATTAGTGCGATCGGAGTGAGAGTTTCGACACCTAGTTCATTATCCCAGTGCCGCCGCACCAAACTATCTAAAATTCCAACTTCATAACCTCGATTGGAAAGGTAAAGAGCAGTTGCCCAACCGCAATATCCATCACCACCAATAACCAGGACTTTCATCTTCACCAGTTTTTACTCGCTGATAGCTAAATCTACCAGGTTTCTGTACCCTCTCAATCATCATTCTGGGAGAGATGTAAATTTAGGGAGCTGTAGAGATGTTGCAACACAAGGTTTCGACACAAAATTATCGGTTATGCAAATTTTTTAATTGAATTGGAGTAGGACTTACGCAAACAAGAGCCGAAACCCTAATTTTCTGTCTAGGGGCAATAAGCGCTACGCACAGGGTAAGCGATCGCCAGTTCCTTTATGTCGAACCCGCCCACCGCTTCGCGTCTATATGAATTGCCCCTACCGTCTGTAGTTTTGCGTAAGTCCTAATATATTACTGTATTAATGTTTAAGTAATTTCTGTGAACATACCAGTTCGGGCAAACTCTTCCTCTTCAGGGGTGAAGAGTGGAGCTTTCTCTACGAGTTCAGGTTCAAAATAGTATGTCTCTTGCAGAAACTCTCCACGGATGACAGCTTCCTCCAAATCCGCGATGTGGCTCTGTGCAACTATACATGCTTCCTTAAGGCTATTTTCATCACCTTTTTGTAACAGCTTTGGCAATTCTGTTTTTACTCCTGTCAAACGTGCCAATGGCTTGAGCATTCCATAAATGTATTTAACAGTTACTATCGCTCCGTTTTTAAGATTTATTCAATTTGTCTGCTAAAAATTGCTGTTTTTAGTTGAAAATAGAAAGTATAACAATATTGATTTTGATTCCTAGAGTAGTACTATAAAGCACTACTAGAGTAATAGCACTGCTTTCATCTAGTCAAACTCTTTACAGACACTATCTTCTCAGCTTCATTGACCGTAATTTGCGCTAGCCCAAACTGTTCAATGACTGCGGCATTCGTAGTCAAATGTCTACTTACTTCAGCCACCCGGTACTGACTTTCTTGTGACGCTAAAGTCGCCGGCAATAATAACTGATCTGCTAAATGTTCATCCACTGCTGCGCCAGTTTGATGAAATTCAAGCAGTTGGTGACAAGCAATCTCTGCAACTGTCTCCGCCGACAACCGCAAACGCCCGAATCCACCAAAGCCAGTCAAGCTGTTCTGATACTCAGCAGTTAAAAAAATACCTGCTCCAGGTGCCACACCTTTTTCTCGTAAAGTCTGTACACGAACTTTCAAATGCGCTTCCCGTAATAAATTCTCCGCACGATTCGCCATCCGTTGCGGAATATGAGAAGGTAGTTCCGTTACTGCTGCTATTCCTCGCACCTGTTGTAACTCTCCCCTTTCCAGCAAGTTGATCCCGCCGAGTTGAGTACCACCAATCACCTGTAACTCTATTTCTCCCCCACCTTGAGGAAACCACCCCCAAGCGCCTAACTTAACTTGGGCTTCTACTCCCATACGTTTTAGTATTGGCAGATAAACTTGCTCAATGTAGGTTACAGTCGGGCTAAAGTTTACATGAGTTCCACCCTTTAGCGTTACCTGAGAATTACCAGTTGCTAGTGCTAAAGGTAAGAGAATTGTCTGTAAAACAAGAGCGATCGCACCCGCAGAACCACCTTCTTGTGCTTTACTCACATCAAAGGTGTAAATTCCAGCTTGCACAGCACTACCTGGAATGAATTCCAGCAGCATTGAACCCAAAGCATCACCCCGTAGTTGGGCATTACAAATTCTACCCGCAGCCCGAACGGCTGTTAAGTGTTGTGCTGCTAATCCTGGCTTTTTGCGTCCAGCGCGAATGCCTGCGATCCGTATGGGTTCACCAGTGATGGCGGCTAGACTTAAGGAAGTGCGAAGAACTTGTCCGCCTCCCTCTCCGTAGGAACCGTCAATTTCAATCATGGGCGATTTGGAGATGTTGGATTTTGGGTTATCCGAAAAGTAAACGAGTTCACATTAACGGTATCTTCTCAGGAGAAAAAATACTCAAGTATGACAGCGTTACGAGAACTATGAATCAATCGTACCCAAGTCATTTGACTTATCAACAGTAGAAACTGCGATCGAGACTATATTCGGGCAGCGAAGGCGGTAGAAAAGGCATCGTCGCTATAAATAATAAGCAAGTTTAGTTAATATTTGGCGATTTAGAAAAACCCTCTTCCCTCATGTGCGATCGCAACAACAAAGATTTACCCTATTTACTAGATAATCGTTCTTTGGTGTAAGCGTAGCCTGCCGAATATTTAGACAAACTTCATCATATCCTCGCACAAAGCACTTTTCATTCCCATATCACTGCAAATTAACAGGACTTCACCATTCCATCTCCATAGTTTTTTTGAATTTGTTGTAAAAAAACTTACTATGTTCAGGACATTTACTGATACCAAGTACTATTTGTAAAGGTTAATTTTAAACAAGTTCACAAGGATTGAGTTACACCGCTTAGAACAGGTTCGGCTCAGTTGTTACATTAGTCCCCTTAAGTTAAGGGTTCAACTCACTAAAGTTTCAACCAATTCAACTTTGACCACTATAACTTTAAGTCCCCAGTTATCAGCCAGGGGTACATTTTACCATACCCATTTAGCAACCTCCTGACCTCAGACAACGGATAAAGTTTAGAGGAATTATTATGCCAATTTATGATCGTTGTATTGAATATAGCAGATAAGTAAAGCTAGCTCATAAAGAGCAGCGATCGCGGCTGCTACAGATGAAAATACAATTCAATTCGACTCCAACTCTAGCAGTTACATAATGTCTAATAATAAGCTCAAAGAAGATAGTAAACATCTCGGTCTTTGTGCTACGCATTCACGTGCCAATCGTCCGATTACTCTTAATAAAACACTAACGATCAACGGTATCTACATTCCCGATTTAACCATTAACGGTTAACAGAAGAAAATTTTTCAGTTTTACAACAGCGTTTCTCTAACCGACGCGATTTCCAGTTGCGATCGAACAACTGTGACTGTCCTGAAAAGTCTAGATAGATTACTCATTCAAATAACTACTTAGCAACTGAATAAAGTTGCTGAAATTGTACTACCAATTCCCCCCTACACTCATTCGGAGTAAACAGATGGCTACATATTACGTTTCTGGAACAGGCAATGATAAATCTAATGGTTTGAGCCAGGGAGATGCATTTCTCAGCCTCCAAAAAGCTGCTGACTTGGTGAAGGCAGGTGATACAGTCTACGTAATGAATGGTACTTACACCTCGCCTTACGCCAATATCCTGAGTATTGCAAATAAGCAGGGTACGGCTAATGCACCAATCACATTTAAGGCACTACCTGGGCACACACCTGTTTTAGAAGCAAACGCAAAAAATTGGCAGGCTATATCAATTACAGGCTCAACTTACATAGCAATTGAAGGCTTAACATTGGTAGGAAATCGGGACAATCTTACATTAGAAGATGCACTTAACCAAAAAGACAATTTAAATAATCCAGCAACATCTGGAAATGGTATTTTTGTTACCGTCAGCAGTGACAATCCAAATCAACATTCAAGTCATATCACAATTAGTAATAATAATATTTCCAAGTTTCCAGGAGGAGGAATTGCAACAACACAAGCAGACTACATTACAGTAGAAAATAATGTCGTTACTGGAAATGCATGGTACTCACCTTATGGTACACAAGGTATTACCATGCTTAACCTTTGGAATTCCGATAACAACACGACAGATTACAAAGTAATTATAAAAGGCAATACTGTTTTTGATAATCAATCATTAGTTCCTTGGAAGGTAGCAGGAAAAATAACTGAAGGTCATGGAATAATGCTTGACACTTCTTATGTTGGGGATGTTGCTTACACTGGTAAAGCTTTAATCAGCAACAACTTAACTTACAACAATGGCGGGGCAGGTATTCAGATTTTAAAAGGAGAAAACCCTGTAGACATTGTGAATAATACAATTTACCAAAATTCAAAAGTACTTTCAGACGGAGAAATTTTCCTTAACTATGCTAAAAATGTTCGAGTCCATAACAATATTCTGTATGGAAGCAAGGGAGAGTCTCTCATTGTCAGCAATAAGTCTACTAATCTAACATTCAACAATAACCTTGCTTACAACGGAGTTTTGAACGTTACAGGTTCAGGGAATATTTTAAACAAAGACCCGTTGTTTGTTAATCCAGCCAATGGTAACTTTAGTCTCCAACCTGGTAGTCCCGCAATCGATGCTGGTTCCAATATTTTCAATAGTATAACTAATAAAACTCCTCAAGATGGCGATGGTAATGGCACGGCAGTGATTGATATTGGTGCATACGAAGCCCCCTACAACACCATTGCTACCCCTGAAATTCAAGTTCTTAACGGCACAGTTGATATTGCAGATGGCAGTACTACCGCGATTAACTTTGGCGATGTCATTACTGGCAATACTCTCAGCAAAACCTTTACCATCAAAAACACAGGTACAGCTGCACTCAACCTCAGTAATTTTAAACTTCCTGACGGATTTAGTTTGGTCGGAACTCTTCCAACAAGTGTGGCTGCAAATGCTTCCACCACCATCACAGTGGCACTCAACACCACTACACCTGGAACCTATGGTGGCACTCTGATTTTAGGCAACAACGATAGTGATGAAAGCTCTTTTGACTTTGTTATTAATGGCATAGTTAAACCCGCTCCGGCTCCCGAAATTCAAGTTCTTAACGGCACAGTTGATATTGCAGATGGCAGTACTACCGCAATTAACTTTGGCG
>NZ_JACJSH010000027.1:0-95875 GCF_014698055.1 Nostoc sp. FACHB-133 | reverse complement strand
TTATGCACTGTGCCAACTAAGGATGGGGGAACCGTGAATTTTCAATCCGTAATAAGTTTATTGCATCACTTCTGGGGTGAGCGCGGTTGTCTTATCGCCCAGCCCTACGATATTGGACTATCTAATGTTGTAGTAATGCAGATGGTGCATCTAAATACATATAGATAGTTGCTGGAGTATTAGGATTACTGTTTTATTTTTGAAAAAGCTCTATACACAATGATCGCATCGCTCTGTACTTACCTTGTTGCCAGAGTTGTACAGCAAAAATTTATACAGTTATACACAATTTGCTCGGGTATTGATAACTCATATCTCTTGCCAAGAGCCGATCGCTCAATTTCACTCATTTCAGAATTTGGACAACTTGCAGCTATGATCTGACAAAAATTAATATTGACTTAATACTAAAAATACTGTCTGCAATAAGCCGATAACAAAACCTAAAACACCACCTAAAGTCACAATGGCTTGCAATTCATTTTTGACAATTCCCTCGATAGCAGCTTCTAGATCAGCAGGTGAAGTTGATTTCACCCGGTCAACTATCACTTGATCTATCGATAAAATCGGAATCGCCTGTGCCACAATTATTTCTAAATCTTTTTCCAAATACTTGTCTAAAATTAGAGCCAACTCTTGACTCATCACCTCTAAAGAAGTACTGACAACTGGTGAAGTGCTAAGACGATTCAGTAGTACTACAGCAATATTTTCCCAATCAACAGAATCAGTTAATCCTTGTAAAAAATCGCTGCCACTGTTTTGCAGGTAATGGCGGACACTTTCGCGGGTGGTCTTTCGCAGTTGGCGCACCGTACCCATCGGCAAGTTTTGTAGTGATAAATTTTGCAGGAATTTCCTGATGCGATCGCGTATTTGCAAATCTTGAGTCAATTCCTGCAAACGATTGTTGGTAGCTTCTTTCTCATCTAAGCAAAAAGTTCGTAGCCGTGTAAGAGTGTTACGTAAGCCAAACAAATTTGCTACAACCCAATAAGTACCACTAGTTTTTTCACGGAACCCTTCATCAATAATTTGAATCGTGCGATCTGTCAAAAAATCAACTATCGCTTGGCGCAGCATATCCGGTGGTAAAACTACTTCTAACAACCAATCAGCAAGCCTTGTCGCTTGTTCTTCACTCAATTGAAATTCCAGCAATATCTGGTCAAAAATTTGATTGATTTGCGCTTCCAAAAAGTCTTCACGTCGCGCTAAAACCTTGAGTAACCGAGGTAAGGATTCCCCTAGCAAATCCCGCAAAATTCCCGCGACAATTTTGGCACTTTTCTCGTTTTTTTCTGTGTTGATTTGTTCAATCGCCAACCGCAATAACCAAAGAATTGCTGCTTGCACACGTTCTGTTTGCAACAAACGCCGCGCCAAATTTTGTAATTCTTGTGGTGTCAACAGTGACCCCATAATGGTCTTGGAAATGTTCAGAGCTAGACGTTCCTGGTTGCGGGGAATCAAGCCAGGCGTGAAGGGTACTCTTCGTCCAGCGATGTAAATTGCTTTGTAAGGACGGAACAACATTTTGATGGCTATATCATTTGTGAAATAGCCAATAATTCCACCCAGTACCGGGGGAGACACATAAAGCCAAAGATGAGACCAGTCCACAGGATTTTGGATTTTGGATTTTGGATTTTGAATTCTAGATTAGAAATTAGGGATTGGGGATTGGTAATTGGGTGTTATTAGTTATGAGTTGTTTTTCTACTAACTACTAACGATTTTCCATTAGCCATTACCTATTCCGCAGTCCCCAATCTAAAAGACGTTCGCAGATCCGCTCTAAGCGAATCTATGCCATTGGCAGAGCCTCTCGTGTTAGCGTCTCTGAAAGAGAAGAGAAGGCTTTACGCCACGCTATCCCAAATCTAAAATCTAAAATTTGCTGACTACCAGCACTCCCATCATACCGTTCGCAATGGGGTAGTGTGTGGCAACAGCAAAACCAACTTGACGCGCTAACTCTATTTGCTCTTTGCCTATGGGAAAGCGGTCTAAGCTGGGACTGATGTAAGCATATTCTTCTTTTAACCCTAAATAATTGGCAACTGGCACCACGAAACTATCCAGATACACCTGCTGAAAGGCACGTAACTGAGGATTGCTCGGTCGATGAAAGTCCAAAATTGCAGCTTTAGCACCCGGTTTCAAAACACGGTATAACTCTTGGAGACTGCGAGGAATATCTTTAACATTCCTTAAACCATAGCCCATTGTTGCGGCATCAAATTGGTTGTCATCAAAGGGTAAATTTAGTACATCTGCTTCTACCCAGGCGATGCCTACGGCGGGCAAAGCCAACGCCGGTTGAGGGTACTGCTTTTGGGAACGTTCTTTAGCTGTTTCTAGTAGGTTGCAGGAAAAGTCTACTCCATATACATATCCTGTCGCTCCCACGCGCCTTGCCAAACGTAAAGCTAGATCGCCACTACCGCAGCACAAATCTAATGCAGTATCACCTGATTTAGCCGCACTCCATTTAACTGCCATTTCCTTCCAAATTCGATGCTGTCCAAAACTCAACCAATCGTTTAATTGGTCATAAACTGGAGCAATACGGTTAAAAATGGATTGAACTTCGTTAGTCATTGGTCAATAATTCATTGGTCATTGGTCATTAGTCATTCGTCATTTGCCAAGGGTAAAAGACAAATGACATAGACGCGCTAGCGGCTTCCCGCAGGGTAGGACAAATGACAACTACACAATGGTTTGATGGTATCCACTGCTAGTCAGAGCGATCGCTACCAGTTGTGCTGATAAATTAATTAGCATTAATTCATCTTCCCGCAAAGTGCAAGGTTGTTTCCACTGTAGCGATAATACGCCCAAAAGTTCATTATGGTAGCTAATTGGGATAACTAAATGTGCTTGCACACCAGTATTTTGGTAGTGAGTAGCATCAATTAGTTTGGTGTCTTTAGGTATATTTAAAGAAACTTGCATTTGCCCAGTGGCGATCGCTTGCGTTGTTAGTGGGTCAAGAGATAGCCAATTCTCTATTTTACCTGTATCGCTGTAAGTTCCTTGAGTTGCAATTAGAGTATTTCCATGTGTAAGTTGTAAAATACAGCCTTCTGTCCCAAAAGTCTCACTCACAGCCTTAGCGATTGGAGCGAGAGTTTCCTCTAAACTAGAAGCTGCTTGAGTTACCTGTACTAAAACACTCAGCAGCGCCATTTGAGCATGAGCGCGGCGTAATTCTTCTGTACGTTGCTTGAGCAAGTCGTAGGTTTCTGCTGCTCTTTGCACCACTGCCTTGAGTTCTCCTGGGTCCCAAGGCTTGGTGATATATTTGTAGACTTGTCCAGCATTAATCGCCTCTACCAAGTCTTCAATATCAGTAAATCCGGTGAGAATTATCCTCACCGTATCGGGAAACTGAGGTACAGTTTTGCTCAGAAATTCAGTTCCTTTCATTTCTGGCATCCGTTGATCGGAGATAATCACAGCTACCTCCCCTTCTGCGGCCAAAACTTGTAGAGCGTTCACTCCACTATCAGCTTTCAGAACATTAAAGTCGCGTCGAAAGGTGCGATAAAGAAGATCGAGATTATCTGGCTCATCGTCAACTACCAAGATTTTCAGCTTTTTTGGCCGTTCGAGAGTCATTACTTGATATTGGACTTTATCAATTTCGACACTGGGATTATCCATAAGATATTTCCTTTAAATATTCACTATCTTGTTATATTCCATACCAAGCTTAGTTGAGAATAGCTAAAAGTTGCCAAGGGTTTATACGGAGCTGTTTTGCATATTTTAAAACTATAAGAGTGAGTTATACAGAGAAAATTTATCTGCCAAAATATCTGAATTAGGTAAAGACTGCACCAAAAGAACCAACTAAATCAGCGTAACTATGGCGATTTTTATCATAGTAGGGCTTACGTAAAACTACACGCGGTAAGGGCAATAGCCGCAGGGGTAGGCTACCGCCAGTTTCTTGATGCCGGGAAACCCTTTCACCGCAGTGGCTCACGCTTTTTGTCTACATGAATTTTGTCTACATGAATTGCTCTAAGAAGAAAATTAGGCTTCAACTAAAGTTTTGTATAGATTAAGGTAGGTTTACAAATCTCCTTTGGATACAACGTGCAGTAAAGGCACACAGATGTGCATAGTGTTACTTGTAGAATGGCTGGAATTAGAGTGGTTGAAATTCCAACCTCCTACCTCTTTTTGAACTCAAGACAGTAGGTCTGGGTAATTCTATAGATTAGAATAAGACTTGCTCATGAGGTGTTAATCATCCTCTCAAGTTGAAGCTCGCATCCCGATTATGACTGATCTACCACCCAACGCTCAGAATCCCGAAGAAAATGCTACCAACGATGTAGCACAAGAGTTACTACGAAGACTGAGGCAAAAACAAGGCAACTGGGTGGAATGGGGAACGGCGATCGCCTCGTTGCTAAAAACCGGTTATAACCCCCAAGAAATTTTTGAGGCGACTGGATTTGAGCCAATTCAACAAAATCAGGTAGTTGTTGGTTCTCAAGTTTACAATTCTTTGGAAAACTCTGGAGTATCGGAAGAAACGCGATCGCACTATGCCACACGCGGCAGTGATGTTTTATACGAACTCCGTTTACTCACCCAAGAAGAACGCGCCGCAGCCGCCGAACTGATCTTCTTCCACAATGTTGATGCTGATGAGGCACGGGATATAGCAAAAGCACTTAAAGAGTTCTCTTATTACCGCACTTTACCAGAAGGGTTTTCTGCCCATCCTGGAGATGCTGTTGCTCATCAAGTTTGGAAACTGGCACGCCAAAATGCAGATTTACAACAGCGTTCGCGCCTAATTGCCAAAGGTTTACGTTTTGCTCACACGCCAGCAGCAAGGCAAAAAATCGAACAGCTACTGACTGATTTTACTACCGTTCCCCAGCGTCCAGCGCCAATCTTACCCTTTTACCGCCTGGAATTTGAAGAACAATT
Organism: Nostoc sp. FACHB-133; assembly: GCF_014698055.1. Lineage (NCBI taxonomy): Bacteria > Bacillati > Cyanobacteriota > Cyanophyceae > Nostocales > Nostocaceae > Nostoc > Nostoc sp. FACHB-133. The sequence goes on along the minus strand of NZ_JACJSH010000027.1, from coordinate 90,913 downwards.
ACCCCGAATTTTACCCGTAGTGGGTGAGTTGCCATTATCACGGCAAGATTTGCAAGCTGTGCCGATATTGACAGAAATTGAACCATTTCGTCTGGTTAAGTTTTCTGGAGAGCAAGCTTGGGTTCCATTACCAGGTTGGCAAGTGCTATTGGCGGCAGAAGATCCAGTAGTGATTTTAGCGAATAGCGATCGCTTTCCCATCCAAACCCAAAGCCAAGTCGGGCCCGTTGTAGTTGTGATAGATCGTGCCAAACGAGAATGGGATGCCTCTAGCTATTTTGTTGTTGAAAATGGTGGTGAATTAGATTTTCAGTGGTTTGAAACTGAGCCAGAAATTCCTTTACTAGGACAAATTATTATCATTGTGCGTCCTAAGAAAATTCTGGATGAAGAATTAACTAAGGATTCCTGGCAGATTGATGAATAATTGAATAAAAATTCAGAATTCAGGAGTCAGAATTCTGAATTCTGTTTCGATAAAATTTCACGTTAATTTTCTAGATCTTTGTTGCTAACAGTTGTGCTGCTCATTTGTTCTCGCAAAATTTCAACTTGAGAAATCATGATTTTCTCTAGTCCCCCAGTTTCCATTGCTCCTATCCAACGAATCATTGATGAGAGAAATAATTCTTTGAGGTAGGCAAAAGAAAAGCCTTCTGTCAATGCAGCCATCTGGCTTACAGCCTGCTCAGATAATCCCATTTCACTGTTTAATTTATCATTCCACAATCTGATGTAGGTTTCTCGTTCGGGAAACGCTGGCAGATCAAAATGATATTTACGATCAAAGCGGCTGGGGCGATCGCTAATTGCTGAATCTAAACGTTCTGGATGATTAGTGGTTGCAATAGTCACAATTCCTTGATTAGAGGCAAAGCCATCAAGTTCATTTAAAAAGAAAGAGCGGTTTTCATCATTTAATAGAGAATCAATATCTTCTAATACCAAAACACACGGGGCAGACTGCCGTGCTTGTTTGAATACTTTACGGATATTGTCGCTATCAGTAGCATATTCAGACTTAAAGCTTTTAACGTATAAGCAAGGCTGCTGCATTTGGTTAATCAACGCTTTAACCGTATGCGTTTTTCCATTTCCTGGTGAGCCAATAAATAAAATACCACGTTTCCAAGGAACGCTATAATTTGCGTAAGTTTCGCGGGAGGCAAAGAAATTTATTAGATCATCTTGAATATCTTGTTTAAGAGTTTTATGCAAAACTAGATTCTCAAAAGTTGAGCTTTGAATAGATTGAAAGAGTTCGGGGTTTTTATCCCAGTAACCATCTTCAAAAACTAACAATTCATCACGAATTTCTGAGTTCCAATCACAAACTGCGGCGAAAAACTTTTCAGCTACTTCTGTGCTATCTGCCAAAATCCAAGAATAGCGAGTTTTACAATAACCTTCATTCCAACTCATGAAGACGACATCAATTTTATTTCCCTGCCATGAAACTTGAAATCTGGCATTTTCAGTATATTTGTAAATATCGTTTTCCATGCCATTCCAACCAGTGAGCGTCTGGTTATGGATATGATTGTCATATTTAATTTTGCAGAGATTTGCCTCAGCGTACTTTTCTAAATTGAAGGAACTATCATTACTTTCCAGCAATGCTTTTTTAGGATAAATACCTGCTAGCTCCTGACTAACATGATAAGAGATAGCATTATTAGATAAGCTAAGAGCTTGTGTAATTAGTTTTTGAATTTTCATATTTATTTTTCTGGTTACTTAGAGCTTAGAAAGATATCAAATTAAGTTAATCTAACATTAAGATGGCTGAATTGCGAATTCTTACTTAAAGAATTATTCTTCTAAATATGAAGTTTGATATGTCAGACTCTAAATTTACTACTCCTGTAGCTCAAGAATCACTCCATTCAGAATTGTCTGAGCGATCGCCTGTTCCTAATCTGGGGGAGAAGATTCTCGCAATTCGCAACAGTCTACGCCCTGGACAACAACAAATGGCTGATTGGGGATCTGGCCCTTTGGCTATTTCTGCCGTTCCTGGCGCAGGCAAATCTACTGGGATGGCGGCGGCGGCGGCGATTGCGATCGCGCGTCAATATGAACGTTATGCCCAATCGCGGCCATCCTCGCGTCGTCATTTGGTAGTCGTCACCTTTACTCGCTCTGCTGCTGCCAATATTAAAGCGAAGATTCGCAAATTCTTGCGAGATGATTTATCTTTACCCCAGACGGGATTTTTTGTCTATACTCTACATGGTTTAGCGTTAAATATTGCTAGTCGCCATTCGGATTTATCTGGTTTGCAGTTAGAAAATGTCACATTAATTACACCAACTCAAAGTCATCGCTTTATCCGAAGTGCTGTAGAACAATGGATTGTAAATAATCCCGGAATATATTTGCGGTTATTAGAAGGTCATCAATTTGACGGAGAAGAGACAGAAAGGTTGCGTCGTCAATCGGTGCTACGAACAGAAGTCTTACCGGAATTGGCGAATACGGTAATTCATGAAGCAAAAAGTTCGGGGATATCACCAGAAAAACTGCGGGAGTGGAGTAAACAAACCACAGACGAATATACAATTTTGAGCGTAGCGGCGGGGTTGTATGAGCAATATCAAAACTTAATGCGATCACGTGACTTCATTGATTACGACGATATGATTTTAGCCGCACTGCGCGTTTTAGAAAACGACAGCGCCCGCCGCATTGAGCAAAACCAAGTTTTCGCCGTCTTTGAAGATGAAGCCCAAGATTCTAGCCCTTTACAGACGCAACTGCTAGAAATTTTGGCGAGTGATGGGCACAAAGGTGATAAATCCTCAATCTTGACTCCTCACACCTCACTCAATCTAGTCCGAGTCGGCGATCCCAACCAGGCGATTAACTCCACATTTACCCCAGCCGATCCAATTTATTTTCGACAATTTTGCGAAGAGTGCGATCGCATCGAACGATTGGCAACGATGGATCAAGCTGGTCGCAGTACTAGAATTATCATTGAAGCTGCTAACTTTGCCCTCAAATGGATCAATAATCAATCCTTAGCAAAAACGAATAACGGACAACAGATTCCTGACAACCGACAAGTACCATTTCGCTTGCAGACAATTCGCCCTGTTGAAACAGGCGATCCACAAAAGAACGCTAACCCAGCACCCATAGGACGGGGATTAGAACTTTATACACCGCGTGACATTCATCACACCGTTGAATTGTTATCCCAAAGAGTAATCGAGTTATTTGGCGAAGACCCAACACAAAATAGTGCAGCGATTTTAGTGCGAGAAAATCGCCAGGGACGATGGTTAGCAGAAGCTTTAGCACCTGTGTGTAAAGAGCATAATATTACACTTTACGATGTGGGAGAACGCGATCGCCGTTCCCATGTTCCCCAAGAGATTTTAGCATTGCTGCAATTTTGCGATCGCCCACACTCTCCCGATTACCTCAAAGCTGCACTAGAAGCATTAGTACAGCGCCAGTTAATTCCTACTCAAGACCTCAACGCCCTTGCTAGTCTACCAGAAGAATTTTTGTATCCAGGCCCTCTAGCAGCACCCCAGATAGAAACAGTCCAAAAGGCTGCACGCTTATGCCGCAATTTACTTCGCGCCCGCTTGGAATTGCCCCTGTACCAGCTAATTTCCTTTCTCGCCTTAACCTTAAATTACGACCAGGCAGAATTAGCAACTGCTGACAAACTTGCAGAACGGGTAAACCAGCAGATAGCTGGCAATAGTTCAATGGGGGGAATGCTGTCAGCTTTAAGTGAAATCGTCAGTTCCGAACGGTTTGAACCAGTGGAAACGGAAGATTCGGAAGAACGTTATACTCGGCGCGGTCAACTGACCATTATTACTATGCACAAAGCCAAAGGGCTAGATTGGGACTATGTATTTCTTCCCTTCCTCCACGAAAACTTGATTCCTGGTAGATTTTGGGTTCCTCCCCAAAGCCAGTTCTTAGGGGATTTTACCTTATCAGAAGTCGCCCGCGCCCAAATTCGGGCTGCTCTCCACGGGGAATCTACCATTCCAGATGTTACGCAAGCATGGGAACAAGCAAAGCACTTGAAAATATCTGAGGAGTACCGTTTACTCTACGTTGCGATGACACGGGCCAAGCGTCTGGTATGGATGTCAGCAGCGCAGAAAGCCCCCTTTACTTGGAGTAAACCAGAGAATTTACAAGAACAAGCGCCTTGCCCAGTATTTCCAGCATTAAAGCGCCAATTTCCTGAATCTGTGGTGAATTTAGCGGTAATGGCTAAATAAGGGCGATCAAAATTTTTAAGAAATTGAATGGTATTTAAAGTGATTAGCGATCGCACCATCCCAGAATATCTGTATAAAATAAATTATCTCTTGTGGAATTTGCCATTTCAAAATTGGTGTTATACATTGGTGTTCAGCTTTTAATCGGAAATATATTTATCAATGAAAACCCAACAAATCAGTTCCACAACACTAGAAAATAGACCCTGCAAAACGAAAAAACAGTCTTTTCCTAGGATGAATATTGGTAGTCCTAAAGTACCATTCCGCCAATGCAAGAAAACAGCAGAACAGCATGAATTACTTAGTGATTGGGAACACGCGAGTTAATTGATTAACATAGCCTTATGCCAAATTACAGTTATGATTTTGGCTTCTGTGCAACTCTCGGTATCCGATCGGGCATTCACTGAGAAACTATTGTAAATTAGGGGTACAACTTAATTTCATACTAAAAAAGTGGCAGCATAATTTCCTCTTTCTAGAAGAATAGGAGTAAATAATCATACTTTTATCTGAGTCAGGCAATTTTAAATCAACGATGCAATGATATTGATACTCATAGCTAAAATGGTGGTATTGAAAAAGAAGGATAATATGCTATGCAACAGAGTCAAGCGTCTCATATCGCTTGATTTCGTCTGCACATCTGAAACTTGACTTGTCATGCCAATTACAAATGAATAATATAAAAATTCCCAATAGTCTGGAGAGTCGTTATTAGGAAAATCTAAACCTGCGATAATTTCTTCACTATGATTACGATTAATATATTTGTAATAGCTGTGTGCATATTGCACTGCAAACATTGTATGCACTAATAGCCAGGAACCGACAATGGTCATAATTGCAAGTATGACATGTAGAATAAGCAGAATTGTTGACAACTCTTTTTTGTCAGTTAGCAAAAACCCAATGGCTAAAACACTTGCACAAGCCGCAGCTATCACTAGCATGAATATAGCCAAATGTCCTTCATATTCACTCTCCGCATAACGGCGAATTTTTTCTGGCGTAGCCTCGATCATTTTCCACCAAGTTACAGCTAAGAACAAATCAGCACCGAAGTTCCAAGCGCAGAGAATGCGAGTTGCTAAGTGCAGCCAACGGGGAAGTATTACTGAAATTAATACAGCGAGTGCGACAGCAATGATCAATCTGGGTCGAGGGTCAAAGTTTTTAAAGAAGTTAAGTTTCACAAATATGGCGATCGCAGATGTTATCCAGTTACATTTAATTTGTAATTTTAATCTCTCTGTAAGTCTCAATTGCATGAAATACAGACCTAACCCCAGCCCCTTCTCTACTAGCGTTGGGGAGTAAGATTCAAAACCTCTCTCCTAAAAGGCTACAGTGTAAACACAAGGAAGATCCAGAAAGCCCTCATGTAGAGACGCGATAAATCGCGTCTGAAAGACTGACACGTTAGAGAGACGCGATAAATCGCCGTCTCTACAGAGAATGTACTCCTCAATTATTCCTTGACAAACTACTATTCCCAACTTGTGTGTACACCGTAGCCTTTTAGAAGAGAGGTTAAAATGTATTGCTTCCATTCGAGAAGTACTATAACACTCAACTAATTACGAATTACGAATTACGAATTACGAATTACGAATTATTTCAACTTGGCTCTAATCGTCTCTATTCGTTGACGATTGACACCCAAATCGCTTTGACCTAAACGTGAAGCTGAACGCACTTGGATCACGTTAGCATTCCGGTCTAGATAAAACTCTACATCATCCACAAATCCTAATAAAGCACTTTTAAATTCTGCATATAAATAATCTTGGCTTTCGGTAATGATTTTGGTTCTTGGTAAGGACTGAATAATCTCTTTAAGATTAGCGATCGCTTCTTCTGGAGTAGATGTAAAAGTCAATGGTGCAATTTTGTGGGCTGCATCTGCACTCTGACTAGAAACACAGTTAGGAGAGTTAGGACAGGATGCTAATTTACCGTTGCTAACACCTAAATTATTCGGTCGTTTGCCAGCAAAAACCATAATTACGTCTCCAGGTAAGTAAATAACTATACTCTCACACATTTACTTGAACCACTGTAATGCTTTGCGGCAGTTGCATCTTCTGGCAAATGGCAGATTCCTTAAAACATCAGTGATGCGATCGCTCTATGATCCGGTAAGTATCGTCTAGGCGAAGACAGATTATGACGCAAACAATTTCAATCAACGACTCTGGGCGTTTGCAACTCACACCGCTAGAAATCCCATCCCGCCTACTGTTAGGGCCTGGGCCATCCAATGCCCATCCCACAGTTCTCCAAGCGATGAATAGCTCACCAGTAGGGCATCTTGACCCAGCTTTTCTCGCCCTCATGGATGAAATTCAATCGTTGCTGCGCTACGTATGGCAGACAGAAAACCCACTTACCATTGCAGTCAGTGGTACGGGAACAGCCGCAATGGAAGCAACGATCGCCAATGCTGTTGAACCTGGTGATATAGTTTTGATTGGTGTGGCTGGTTACTTTGGTAATCGCCTCGTAGATATGGCTGGACGTTATGGTGCTGATGTCCGAACCATTACTAAGCCTTGGGGACAAGTCTTTAACCTCGATGAACTCAAAACTGCCCTAGAAACTCATCGTCCGGCTATTTTAGCTTTAGTTCATGCCGAAACTTCCACCGGCGCACGGCAACCGTTAGAAGGAGTTGCTGATTTGTGCAATGAATTTGGCACTTTGCTGCTAGTGGATACTGTGACAAGTTTGGGTGGTGTCCCCTTATTTTTGGATGCTTGGGGAGTTGACTTAGCCTATAGTTGTAGCCAAAAAGGATTGGGTTGTCCGCCTGGTGCTTCGCCTTTTACGATGAGTGCGCGTGCAGTTGAGAAATTGCAACAGCGCCAAACTAAGGTTGCAAACTGGTATTTGGATATGTTGTTACTAAGTAAGTATTGGGGCGCTGAACGCACCTATCACCACACAGCACCCATTAATTTATATTATGCATTGCGGGAAGCATTACGTTTGCTTGCAGAAGAGGGGTTAGCAAACTCTTGGCAGAGGCATCAAAAAAACGTAGAGTATCTCTGGGAAGGGTTAGAGAATTTGGGACTGAGTATGCACGTTGAGCAGGAGTATAGACTACCAACGCTTACCACTGTCCGCATTCCAGCAGGAGTAGATGGGAAAGCGATCGCACGGCAGTTACTTAATGAACATAATATTGAAATTGGCGGTGGTCTTGGCGAACTAGCGGGTCTTGTTTGGCGCGTCGGATTGATGGGCTTTAATAGTCGAAAGGAAAGTGTTGACCAACTTTTAGCAGCACTGCGGCAGGTTTTACCTAAGTAGTTTTCGGTCGAAAATAGTGCGTTAACAGTAGCTTAACGCACTTGATCGGGCACTACAATCATTACCAATTACAAGAAGCAACCAAGTTAGCTACTATCTCAACTAGTTCGTCTGGATCAATTGGTTTAGATACATGAGTATCAAAGCCACCTTCCAAGGCACGGATACGAGCCTCAGCATCAGCATAAGCTGTTAAAGCAATAGCTGGGACTCGTCCACAATTGTTTGATTTGAGCGCACGGAATTTGCGGATGAAAGTATAGCCATCCTCTCCAGGCAACCCAATATCAGAAATTAAAACATCGGGCTGTAATTCGGATAATACCTTGTGTGCCGCATCCGCTGATATTACTGGTATAACTTTTGCTCCATCCATTTCCAACACAGTAGTGATGAAAAAGCGAGTATCATTATCATCTTCAATTACCAGAATATCTAAACCAGCAAGAGTTCCAGAAGGTTCCATAAATGAAATTTTATCGTAAATTAAGGGTGTAAATCCCCATTTTGAAAATGTCTTTATGGTCTTTCCCAGATGGTGTGAAAAGTCAGATACCTATCCCTAAAGTAATTAATCATTCGTAATTACAAATTACGAATTGTTAACTAACTCCTCACTTGTCTAAAGTTCTTACACTCAGGACTTGGGGTGGTGTCGAATCTGGCGGATAAATCACATCTACCAGTACTATCCGCTTAGTAGAAGGTGGAAGTACAAGCTGTACTAATGGTTCTAACACCTGACCAGTTCTGTGCCATAGATGTACGTAGCGAGTCTTTTGTTCACCCTGGTCATCGAAGTAACGCAGCCGCACCGTACCACGGAAGAAAGGAAAATCTAGGGATGGTTTCCTAAAACGTACACCACCTTGGGATAATTTATCTTCCTTCAAAGGCGTTTCCAAAGTAACAGTCACGGTTTGATTTTGGTTGGTATTGTTGCTTAAAGGTAAGGTGAGTTTATATTCCACCCCATAATTACCATGTGCTTCATAAGCCGTATCTGGATAACGTACCAGCATTTTGGCCGTTTGGATTTGTTGAGTACCCAATCGACCACTCCGCAAAGTGTCTAAAACATAAGAAATAGCTTTGCCGCGCTGGGGAATAGTCAGATTTGTGCTTTGAGGATTATCCAGCAACTTTGCTTGCCACTGAGAGCCTTGTGATACACCAGCTACACGCCCATAAATCAGTGCGCCACTGGTAGCATTTGGAGGAGTCGGGGTTTTATCTCGCGGCCCGGCGAAGTTCCCGTTATCTAGTAAAGCTTGCCATTCTGCAAGAGTCGGTGGGCGTTCTGTATTCTCAGAATTTTTCTTGGCAAACATTGCTAAACTTGCCGCATAAACTTGATCACTACTACGTAACCGCATAAAGCTAGAGCGACCATTCACAGGCTTTTCTAGATTTCGTACAGGAATAGGGTGATTTAGCAACATCCGGCTTTGCCCTGGCGGAATTATTAGCTTTGCAGGGAAATCAGCTTGTCGAACACCTCGGAGTACATCACCAACAGCGCGATCGCCTGGCCCAGAGTAAGCTTTACCATCGTTATTTTCTACGTATGTTGGCAAAGTAACAAATGGCGCATCTTGCATCAAATAACTCGCAGCTTGTAACACTTCTACTGTTACTGGTTTTTTACCAGGGTTATACACAATTACGCCCAGGTATAGCGTTTGTAAATCCTTGGGAGTGTGGGTGTAGTGATGGGCAAATAAGTCAAAGCGTCCCTTCAAGGGAAAATTTAGGTGCGCTGCTGCAACTTTTTTACCTTTTGTAGGAAAAGTAGAAAGTAAAATACCCTCAGTTTTGATCCATTCTGGGCTATTGCTGTTAAAAACGGGTATTGTATCCAATTTACCTGGTAGAGCCAGAACTGCTCCTGGTTGCACGATTTCTTGGGGTGCTGGCTGAGGTGAAGTTTGAGCGATCGCGGAATTCTTTTTATCTGCTGTGCATCCAAAGGTTTGAGTTATAGCAAGTCCTAATAGAAGTGTGAATACAGGTAGTGGTAATTTAGCCATCATAAATTTGCGCGTCAATCACGCTGTAGTGTCAGATATAACAAGTTATTATTACAAGTTCATAGAACCGAATTTCTGAAAATGCGTAAGTACAGCCCGCCGCAGGCATCGCTATATATACAGCAATACAGTTCAGTTAAGCATTTCTTTATTCTCTCGGTGCCGCGCCAGTTGCTTCTCCTGTCGGAGACACTGCGCGAACAAGTCGGGGAACCGCAAGGGCGCACTGGCTTCTCTGCGTCTCTGTGGTAGCCTGCGGCAAGCCGATGACGCTCCTTCTCTGCGAGATGCTACGCGAACGTCGCTACGCTTCGCTAATGCGTATACGTAAAAAAAAATTGACTAAAATCAAACTGTTGTATCTGGTATTCCTCACTAGCTCACTGCGAGAAAAAACCAACAAACAGTAGAGGCAAAAGTATTAGTAGGGACACAATTAATACGAGGGTTGCCGGCTCGATTTTAATCTGGTTCTTTTGTGGATCGCGCATTTGGCTTGCTCTCGAAAAATAAGTATATTAACTCAGCCTAAAGGATATTTATTCCTTTTTCCAAGCCCAATCAGGTTGAAAATGTAACTTTTTAGTAACTTTATCGCCCTATCAGTTTATTTCTTCCAAGGTAGTTTAGTTCCCATTTCAGTCAATGCAGAAAAAATGAGATAGAGGACGAGTAACCCAGCACCGGCTAAGAAAGCTAGTAAATCGTTATCCATAAATGCTGTTTGCTAAAACTTCGCTAATCATAGCGAAATCTACTAATCTTTAGCATTTTTCTACAGCCCTACAATCTTTGGTCTTGTGGATGCAAACTGTACCAGCCATACCAGTGACGAACTGCTAGCCAAACGGCTGAAAGCAAACCCGCTACGCTGAGGGTGAGGCCGCTAAATGGTACTAATAATCCAAAAATTGGTAATACTGCTCCAGCAATAGTGCAGATAATAGCAGCCAGGGAAGCACTGCGACTAGCTCCCAATCCCCATGTCAAAAACAGTAAGATGATAGAAATTAACGTCCAAGCCAACTGAGCATTGATGACACGAGCCAGATAGGTCAAAATCAATAGACAAGCAAAGAAAATACTACCAGCGATCGCAACATTTCTGAAACTCATTGGTAGTGATAAATATAACAACAATATCCACCACACAAATATTGCTGGTGCTAGCAATAAAAGACGCGGAATTACCCCGGTATGACGAATTGGTTCGGTGTTGGTAAACACTCCAAATGGATTTTTGACTGAAACATTCTCGTCAAATTTCCAAGTAAATTGCGTACTACGTCCGTCAGATTTGATATCGTCAGGTTCAATACCACTGGCAAAATTAGCCGGAGCAAAGTTAGCAATTGCTATGAGGCGAAAATTAGAAAGCAACTGTCCTGCGGCGCTATAAACCCAGCGAGGCCCGCCTCTAGCCTGATAGGTGACTCGAAAGGTAGTTTCTTCTCCTGGTTGCAGCCGGAAGGGAAAACCATAGTCTTCTGGATTGATTTGTTGCAATCTTGTCCCGTCACGCTCGATTTTGTAGCTAGAAAGAAGTGTGTAGCCGTTCGGTGGCGGTGCTTCAAAGAAAAAATTATTAATATCCTTGAGTTTGTTAACTACTTTATAATCGGCGGTATAATCTGCCCGATAAATTGAGCTACGCCCTGGAACATCTATGCTTTGGTCAAGCTTGACTTGAATTTGCGAACCAGCCAAGCTCAAGAAGCGGTTAATCTGTCGTGTCTCATTTACCTTGACTATTTTGTTGCCAACTTGAGTGTTATATGAGTATGGCTCTTGAATAGAGTAGCGGACTTGGGGGGCAAGTTGTTCGAGCTTTTCACCTGCAACACTTTCAGCCACTTGAGCTACCTTTGTCTGTTCCCAATAGTGGTAGCGATTGCTTAAAGTTGAACAGAGAAAAAATCCTGGTACTAAGAGAACTAATACTAGAGTTAAATGCTGTAATCCGCGCAACAGTTGAGAATAGCCAACAGCCCATTCGCCGATGAATATAAGCTGTTCCGGCTGGCTGCGACGGAGGGAAAAACTTATCAATGCGATAGCAACTCCTAAAGCTACGATCAAAAATACTAATAACAGTGAAGCTTTGAGCGCCTGGGTTCCAAATTGAACAAGCTCAATCGGATGCGTCAAATCGGGTAATCCGGGAATACCTTGAGCAGAAGATGACATTGGTTAATTTTTGCAGAATTTGGAGAACCAGACCGATAAATTTGCTTAAAAGTTTCTGAGTAATAGTTTTATTTAATACGCAGATATTTTCAAGAAATGCTGCTGAATTGCTCAACGGCAACTGAGAACTTACACCAAAAATCTCTCAAATTCTTATTTATCTGTGTTCTCTGTAGCTCTGCGTTAGCCTGTTGCAAGTCTTATTGAATCTACATATTTCTGTTAATCATCCCTAAGTCTGATTAATCTCAACATCAAAAACCCGGCCATCATGACCGGGTTTTTGAGTTGAAACATGGGGCTATATTGCCCAAAGGTTAGTTATAGAAGTTCAGTATAAAATCGATGCTCTGATTAGGGATACCGCTCGGTTGTTATCGATTTCGGAAAATTAGCTAAAAATTTTTGAGTAGTCTTCCTTTCTCTTCCAAGCAGCAACCGACTGGTAGCGCCAGAGTGTAGGATTGAGAAATATTGATTTTCCGGCTTTTGCTGATGAATAATGGATTTGGTAGCTGGCAAGAATGGTTAACGGTATTCACCTATCTAGGTTTTACAGTCTTTAATTATCTGGCGCGTGTTTACCGCCGAGAAGAATTAAAAAAACTACATATCATTTCACCAGGATCTTTTTGCTCAAAGGGTAAAACACCTCCACCTTGTTGAACCTTGACTCGTTCCCGGCAATTGTAAACCTGGGTGGGTCTTTTTACTCCATCTACACTAACGGTTGCTCTGTATTCCCAATAGTTTTTAGCACTTCGGTTGATGCTGAGAATGCAAATCTGGTGGTGTTGGCGTAGCCCGTTGTAGAAATCGTAATTGCGGCATACAGATGCAAAAGCTGGATGTGCTACGGATAAGTTTAGTATCAATAGCAACATAAATACTCCTACTTTTATCCTGTTCATAAAAAATCATTTAACATTAGGAACTCCGTAAAAATAAAATACCAGCTATGGGAGAGTCCTATAGACAATTTGTATTGAGCAGAAAAGTCTCAAACTTGATGGTGTTCATGTACCATACCCTAAGACCAATTAGTAATATCTTGCGGAAAGCTAGACTTTGTGCGTCTACGACGTAATTGAGAAAGCCAGATTACATCTAGCTGGGTTTCCAGCATTTGTGTCTGTAGTCTTATTTTGAAGAATTGATATAAAAATAATTTGCAAAAAAAAGCCAGTCTTAAGGACGATAAAATTGCGACTAAAAACAAATTTTGAGCAATCTCAGATTGCACGCTGTTGTGCGGCAGTGCTGCTTTTCGGTCAAGTGTGGCTACATTTTATTCAGGGAAAAACTTACTACCGCAAAATTATGCAACATCTGGTGACTGCTGGTCCCGGTTCTATCTCTCCAGTTCTCCTGGTTAGCGGTTTTGCAGGAATGATTTTTACTATTCAGACGGCAAGAGAATTAGTCCGATTTGGGGCTGAAAATGCTGTGGGAGGTGCTTTTGCCTTAGCTTTTTGTAGAGAATTAGCTCCAATTTTAACCGCTAGTATTATGGCAGGACAAGTGGGTTCTGCTTTTGCAGCAGAAATAGGTGCAATGCGGGTAACTGAGCAAATTGATGCACTTTATATGCTCAAAACTGATCCCATTGATTATCTAGTACTTCCTAGAGTAATTGCTTGTTGTTTGATGGTGCCTTTGATGACAATTTTGGCTTTAGTTACTGGGATTATTGGCGGAGTTTTTGCCGGCTCATACTTTTACAAAATTATTCCTGAAACATTTTTAGAATCAGTCAGAAATTTTTTAGAGCCATCAGATTTGTTTATTATTTTGTTAAAAGGATTTATTTTTGGTTTGCTGGTTGCTGTCATCGGCTGTAGTTGGGGTTTAACTACTAAGGGAGGAGCTAAGGAAGTAGGAGAATCGGCAACAAAGGCAGTTGTTACTAGTTGGGTATCCATTTTTATCATGGATTTTTTCCTTTCTCTACTACTATTTGACCAGCCTGCATTTTGAAGGGAGTAGGGGGAAGGGCAAGAAAATTAGTGGTAACAGAGCTTGTCTATTCGCATAGCGTCCCATAGGCAAGTACAGTTTTCCTTCTGCTCCTGCCTTCATTTATCGAAAATTTGGGTAAGAAATATCAGTTTTGAAGCTTTGGTAGAGCCCACCACAGACATCCCTAGTTTTTTTGAGTATACTTCATAACTTTACCAGAACGTGGGAATATATTAACTCGTAAATTAACGCACCCAAAGCTAAACCTGCAAATGAAAAGATAGATGCAGTAAAAAAAGCTAGACCTTCTCTAAGACCTGCTCTTTGGAAATCTATCCTGACTAATATAGTTGCCGAAATAATGAGTAAAGTATCAAGAAATACCCGAAACCAGGCAATCATCAGAAAAAATAAGAAAGCTGCTAAGACGGCAACGCCAAAAGACCTGATGTTTGATTTAAGCAAAATCCTAAGATAATAGGTCATTTTCGGCCAAGGAGTGGTCAACGTCACTATTAAAAGCAAGATTGCAACCACAGTCAGCACCCACACAAACAGAGGAGCGTGTGTTTCAGATATTACCCAGCCCAAGGTACTGTAACTAAGCAGTACTAACGCCAGGGACACCCAAGGAACTCTTTTAAAAATTGACATGGGTTAATATTCCTAGTACAGGGTCAAGGTATTATTACATTATTAAATTTTATATAGGAATGCGCTTTGATTTTTGTTCGTCCAGCGTGGCGTAGCCATAATTATTTGGCTTAAGAGGCAACAGGAAAAAAGGCTCTTTGAGTTGCACCTAGCTTCGCAAAAATCAAAAATAAGCTTTATGGAAGGCAGACTATTATAACTATTGACTAATAGCTAAACAATCATTTTCTGCCCACCAAGCGTAGATTGGCGTGTCACGGTCTGGTAAAGCACCAAAAGTATTAGGTTGCAATACATTTATGCTAATACCATTTGTTAATTCCACAACATAATTAACGTGTGTGCCCAAATACATAACATTAATAAGCCGCCCTTCAAAGCAGTTAGCTGGCAAATTGGGTGGATAAAGCGAAAGCTGTATTTTTTCTGGGCGCACACTCACTACTACCGCTTGTGATAATTGAGATGGTGTATCTTCAGAGCGGCTAATGATAATTGAGAGTCCTGTTTTTGTGGAAATTTTAATACTAGAGGAGTCTACCGCTACGATTTCACCACTAAATAAATTAGTATCGCCAATAAAATCAGCAACAAAAGATGTCTGGGGACGTTCGTAAATTTGGCTAGGAGTGCCAACTTGTTCAATTTTGCCTTGGTTCATAACGGCAATGCGATCGCTCAAAGATAATGCTTCTTCTTGGTCGTGTGTCACCATCACAAAGGTTACTCCCAAGTCTTTGTGTAAATTTGATAACTCAACCTGCATTTCTTTACGTAGTTTTAAATCTAACGCCCCTAAAGGTTCATCCAGTAATACCACAGTGGGACGGTTGACTAAAGCCCTTGCTAAAGCGACTCGTTGCTGTTGACCGCCAGAAAGTTGACTGGGAAAGCGCGATCGCAAACTTTCCATTTTCACTAACTTTAAAGCGTCTTGAACTCTAATTTCAATTTCCGATTTGTGGATTTTTTTTAACCGTAGTCCAAAGGCGATGTTATCCCAGACATTCAAGTGATTGAATAGAGCGTAACTTTGAAATACAGTATTGACGGGTCGGCGGTAAGGCGGCACATTAGTCATAGACTGACCCTGAATCAACACTTTGCCAGCATCAGCGATTTCAAAGCCAGCAATTAAACGTAGTGTTGTTGTTTTGCCACAACCGGAGGGGCCTAAAATACTAAAAAATTCTCCTTGTCTGACATCCAAGTCTATTCCGTGTACTGCTGGTTCTTGGTTAAAAAACTTGAACACGTTACGCAGTTCAACATCAAGTGGCTGAAAAGTTGTTATCCCCCTCTGATTCTGCATGACAATTTGAGCCATAATCCTTAGTAGAATGCCGTGATCTTACGTAACTTTGCCAGTAGTCTATTGGGCAGACTATATTTGACACTTTGGTTTATTGTATCCGCCAAAAACAATTGTTCAAGAATATACTTGCCCGATTTTTTCATACCCAGTCTTGGGCATGAGTTTAGGGTAATTGTATACAGATAATACCGTTCTTAGAATCATTCTTTATCTTATGTCTTCATTCCCATTAATTGGCAGCAAAAAAGATACACGTACAGTTGGACGTGGTTTCCAATCAATATTTTTAATCATATTTACCCTCTTAATGACCACTGGGATTGAGGCTCGTTTGGCCTATTTGCAAATTGTTGAAGGCCCAAAACTCCGAGAACGAGCCGAAGCGAACCGTATTCGGATGATTTCTAAACAACCAGAGCGAGGTAATATCTTTGACCGCAACGGTAAACTTTTAGCCAGTACTCGCTATCCTAGCTCTGTATATTTGTGGCCAATGGCACATACTAAGCCTTCTTGGTCTGTAGTCGGCCCGCGTCTAGCGCAAATTCTCAACATTCCTCAAGATGAGATGGAAAAAAAATTAGAACAAGCAGGTGCTAATTCTTCTTCACTCATCCGAATTGCTCGCGATCTCAATGAAGCAGAAATCACAGCGCTTAAGGAGTATAAAAATGAACTCCCAGAAGTGGAAATTAATACAGATTCTGTACGTTATTATCCTCATGGAAAGCAATTGGCTCATGTATTAGGCTATACGCGAGAGTTGACCGCCGACCAGTTAAAGGATAAGAAGCAGGAAGGCTACCGGCTGGGGGATGTAATCGGTCAGATGGGGGTGGAAAGAGCTTATGAGAAAGTGCTACGAGGCGAATGGGGTGGTCAGCAGGTGGAAGTGGATGGTGCGGGTAGACCAATCCGAGTTGTGGGCGAAAAACAGGCAAAGGCTGGTAACGATTTGCATCTGACCATAGATTTGGATGTGCAACAGGCAGCAGAAAAAGCTTTAGGAAATCAACGAGGTGCGATCGCAGCACTCGATCCAAATAACGGTGCTGTTTTAGCGCTGGTATCTTACCCCACCTTTGACCCGAATATCTTCTCAAAACAAAAACTCTCCCAGAAAGATTGGGAAAGCGTGCAAGGGAAAGATCATCCCTTGGTTAATCGTGCCCTGAGTGCCTTTCCACCTGCCAGTACTTTTAAAGTTGTCACCACGACAGCCGGATTGGAATCAGGTGAATTTTCTCCTGACTCAATATTACAGACCTTTGGTTCTCTTACCGTTGGTGGGGTGACTTTTGGTGAGTGGAACCACGCTGGATTCGGGCCATTAGGATTTCCACGAGCGATCGCTATGAGTAGTGATACTTTCTTCTATCAAGTTGGTAGAAAAGTTGGTGGCCCAACTTTAATCCAATGGAGCCGCAAATATGGATTTGGTCAAAAAACTGGCATTGAATTTCCCAATGAAGAATCAAAAGGCTTGGTTCCAGATGAAATATGGAAGCAGAAAGTTTTGAAGACACCTTGGACTGTAGGCGACACCATTAATATGTCAATTGGTCAAGGCGCTTTACAAGTAACACCGCTACAATCGGCGATTATGTTTTCTGTCCCTGCTAATGGCGGGTATCGAGTTCAGCCGCATTTGCTCAAAGACAATGAAGAAGCAAAAAGTTGGCGAGAATCGTTAAATATGAAGCCGACAACGATCAAAGTTCTCCGCGATGGACTGCGGAAGGTAGTGAGTGAGGGTACTGGTAAGCGCTTGGACGTGCCGACAATTGCCCCAGCTTCTGGAAAGAGTGGTACTGCTGAAGCTGGTGTCGGTCGCCCAAATCATACTTGGTTTGGTGCTTATGCCCCTAGTAATAAGCCGGAAATTGTGGTTGTGGCTTTTGGTGAAAACTCTGGCGAACACGGCGGTACTATTTGTGGGCCAATGGTTTTACAAGTACTAGAAGCTTATTTTCAGCACAAGTATCCAGGTAAGTATAAAAAATCTCAGCCTGATCCATCAGAAGCTAAAACTCAGAATTCAGGACATGGCACTGGAGACTAGTGCCGCAGGGCGGAATTAAAAATTAAAAGTGACGCTCGCAGACTCGCTCTAAGCGAAGCTATGCCGCAGGCTTTACGCTGCGCTAAAGAAATTAAAAATGAATACAGCCTAAGTGTTTTATTCATTTGGAATGGGTGGTTTATTTCCGCCGAACTGTACTACTTGTGCAAAATTCAGAATTCAAAAAGTCTTTGGGCGACGCAATGGAAGAGAGTAGCTTATGGTATTAATTGAAAACAATTAATCACTGCCTATTAGTTTGCCGTTAAATACCTGCTAAGAATTGAGCAGAGTTGTTTACAGATAATCTTAATTTTGAAATCTTCTTTTTCTTATGACTATATTAAAACCATCTCCACTTGGCGGACAAAAAAATACACGTACAGTTGGACAAAGTTTCCAGCCGATATTTTTAATTATATTTACTCTATTAATGTTGACGGGCATCAGTGTTCGTTTGGCATATTTGCAAATTACTGAAGGAGCAAGCCACCGAAAACGAGCTGAGTCAAATCGAATTCGGATGATTGCCAAACAACCAGAACGGGGTAACATTTTTGACCGTAATGGCAAACTTTTAGCCAGTACTCGCTATCCTCGCTCTGTATATTTGTGGCCGATGGCACATACCAAGCCTGCATGGTCAGTTGTGGGGGCACGTCTATCTCAAATTCTTGAGATTCCCCAAGAAGAGATGGAGAAGAAATTAGAAGAGGCGGGAGCTAACTCTTCTTCACTTATACGGATTGCTCGTAACTTGAATGAAGCACAAATTACGGCATTGAAGGAGTATCAAACAGAACTTAAAGATGTAGAAATTCATACAGAAGCCGTTCGCTACTACCCCCACGGCAAGGAACTAGCTCATGTATTAGGCTATACGCGAGAACTGACCGCCGACCAGTTAAAAGAAAAGAAGCAGGAGGGCTACAGATTAGGTGATGTGATTGGTCAAATGGGAGTTGAAAAAGCTTATGAAATAAGTCTGCGAGGCGAATGGGGGGGGCAGCAGGTAGAAGTCGATGGTGCAGGTCGACCACTCCGGGTTTTGGGGGAGAAGCAAGCGAAGCCTGGTAAAGATTTGCACTTAACCCTAGATTTAAATATGCAAAAGACAGCAGAAAAAGCTTTAGGCGATCGCGACGGTGCAATTGTCGCACTTGACCCCAAGAACGGTGCCGTTTTAGCAATGGTATCTCACCCCACCTTTGACCCCAATATTTTCTCGAAGCAGAAACTCAGCCAAAAAGATTGGGAAACTGTACAAGGTGCAGATCATCCCTTGGTGAATCGCGCCCTCAGCGCCTTTCCACCTGCTAGCACCTTCAAAATTGTCACTACCACAGCTGGTCTAGAATCAGGTAAATTTTCTCCTAGTACAGTCTTGCAAACCTACGGTTCCTTAACTTTTGGTGGTACCCGATTTGGTGAATGGAATCACGCCGGATTCGGGCCGTTGGGTTTTGTTGGTGCATTACAGTGGAGTAGTGATACATTCTTCTATCAAATTGGTCGGGGAGTCGGCGGCCCAACTTTAATTGAATGGACTCGCAAGTATGGATTTGGTAAAAAAACCGGCTTTGAGTTTGCCAACGAAGAGGCAAAAGGTTTAGTGCCAGATGAGACATGGAAACAGAAAGCTTGGAAGATACCTTGGACAGTAGGAGACAGTATTAATATGTCAATTGGTCAAGGTGCTTTACAAACTACACCCCTGCAAGTCGCCATCATGTTTGCCGTGCCCGCGAATGGTGGCTATAGAGTCCAGCCGCATTTGCTTAAAGACAATGAAGAAGCAAAAAGCTGGCGAGAATCTTTAAATATGAAGCCGGCAACTATAAGTGTTCTCCGGCAAGGGCTACGGAAAGTAGTAGCGGAAGGTACTGGTAAGGCTTTGAATCAGCCAACGGTTCCCCCAGTCGCGGGTAAAAGTGGTACTGCCGAAGCCTGGAAGGGACGTGTTAAGCAAAATCACGCCTGGTTTGGTGCTTATGCACCTGCTGAACAGCCAGAATTTGTGATTGTGGCATTTGCGGAACATTCCGGCGGTGGCGGTGGTAGCATTGCAGCGCCAATGATCTTACAAATTATGGAGGAATATTTTCAGCGCAAATATCCAGGTAAGTATCAGAAACCAACGCCTAAGAAAGTATAAAATTGTAACTTGGCATTACCGTAATTTTACTTTGTCATCGAGATAAAATTTCCCGACCAGATGCGATCGCCAAAAAAATTGCTGAATACTACTGTCCAGCCCTTCAGGAAGTGATTCTTCAGCCTCCGTTAGGAGAAGAAGACCGATAAAACTAATCAGTGGTGGGTTCAAGCCCTCACTCACTGATAGCGCAGTGTCGTAAAGCCTTCTCTTCTCTTTCAGAGACGCTACGCGATCGCTTAGAGCGAGTCCACTAGCGTCCAATACGCTTTGGTTAAGGGCTACTGGCAAAAATTTTGGGTTTTTGAGACGCGATAAATCGCCGTCTCTACAAGTCTTCTAAAATCGAACAACTCCTATGGCGATATCTTAGCGGGTTTCAGATTTCTGGCTTTGTAGAACATTTCCAAGCTGTTGCGATCGCCAACAAAACGCCAGTGCCAAGGCTCATAACTCACACCTTGAACATTATCTTTAGGAAAAGACATTTCAAAGCTAAAACGTGCTGCATTTGCTTGCAGCCATTGATAAGCCTTAGTCTTGTCAAAATTGGTTTGGAGATTAGTTGCTGGTACCGATCCATCCCCAACATCCACAGCATAACCTGTGTGATGTTCGCTATGACCAGGAGGAGCGCTGAGGGCAGCTCGTTCTGCTGGCGTTTGATTTCGTTGGGCACCGACACCAAAAAACAATTGTTCCTGGTCTTTAAGTGAGCGAAAGCCAGAAATTGGCACTAAAGTTACACCTGCACTCCGGGCTGTTGCTACCATCTCCTCAAACTTTTGGGCAGCAGATTTTCGCATTCTAATGCCCCTATTTGCGGAGATGGTTACTAGTTCTGACTGAGGCGCTTCTGGGTAAGGAAAATGCCCTAATATCGTTTCGCTAGAATTATTAGATGGTGCTGGAGTCGGAGGAGTAGAAGTCGCTGGTAAAGGTTGAGAATCGGCGATTTTTTTGGGTGCAGTGACGAAAAATAAAAAACCGCTAATTAAAGCCAGCAGGATAAATCCCACCACTCCGCCAATCAGCATAATTTGGGGCTGCAACCACATTTTGCGTGCTGCAACAGGTGTATCACGTACAGCCACTGGAATATCATCACCAAGGTCATTCGATGAGTTTTGCGGTTTTCCAGAAAACCCTGCCTTATTCAAGGGTAAACTCCTGTTTTTGTGGAATAGCCATAACAGATTTTGCACTGGACAAAAGTAGACGTAACAGGTAGCATTTTACATCTGTGGTTTTTAGGCGCAATCTTGACAAACCTTTTAGAACTATACGTCAAGCTGGGAGGATTAGTCCTGGTAGGTTTTGTTCTGGGACGCAAACTACCTGTAACAGTTCCTACACGTTTGGGACAGTTTCTTTTTTGGGTGGGAGTACCCATAAGCATAGTATCTTTTTTACGTCAATCCAGCTTGTCAGGGCAAATTTGGATTGCACCTGCGATCGCTTACCTAGCCATTTTACTAGGAGCATTTTTAGCTTGGTTAGCCATTAAAGGACAAGCCTATTTTAAAAATACTGTCCTCCAACCACCAACTCAGGCTAGCTTGATATTAGCCGCAATGTTGGGTAATACAGGTTATCTTGGTTTTCCCATTACCTTAGCAATGGTAGGCAAGGAATACTTCGCTTGGGCGTTATTTTACGATTTGTTAGGTTCATTCCCAGGAACTTACGGTTTGGGTGTATTACTAGCAGCGCGTTTTGGCGGCGGTGTCCAGAATCATTGGCAGATTGCCAAGTCTATCTTAATTAATCCTGCCCTGTGGGGTTTTGGATTTGGCTTACTGTTTCGGCAGGTGACAATTCCCACAGTTACGGAATTCTGGTTAGAAAAATTTGCTTGGATTAGTGTAGCTTTATCCCTAGTATTAATTGGAATGCGACTGGCGCTGCTCAAATCTTGGCGTAGCCTACCACAAGTAGGGATAAGCTTGGGAATCAAAATGCTGCTAGTTCCCTTGATTTTAGGTAGTCTATTACCACTGTTTGGATTAACTGGGGCGATCGCAAAGATAATCGTGCTACAAATGGCCATGCCTCCAGCTTTTGCCACACTGGTAATTGCTGAGACATTCAATCTTGATCGCGATCTGGCAGTTACAGCCCTAGCTACTGGGGCTATAGTATTGTTGGTTACTCTCCCCGTTTGGCTGTGGCTGTTTTGATTTTGGATTTATGCACTGTGACACATATCAGTTAAATTTCTACTGGATGTTGCCCATAATATGGCAAGGCCTCTGACCAATTAGGATATTTACCTTCTTGCCAATCGAGATTAGCTAATTCTAAAATACTTGTTACCGTCGCTGCTAACCCAGATTTTGCTTGAATTAGCTGATAATTAGTGTTCCAATTCGCTAAGGTTTCCTGCCATGCTTCTGGTGTGAACACTCTATCTGGTAAACACACTTTTAGTTTACAAGTATCTGGATCAAACTGATAAATAGCAGCAAAAATTTGACCTCGTTGAGCTGGCATTTCCACAGCAATAGTTTTTGGGTTTGGACTTTTGCCTGCTTCTGCCCAAGCTACCGCAGCCAAAGTTGAAATTGCAAATACAGGGATATCTAATTGTTGCCCTAAAGTTCGAGCAGTGACAACGCCAATGCGAGTTCCTGTAAAGCCACCAGGCCCTTTTGCAACTGCAATGAAAGACAAATCTGCCCAAGTTTGCGGTTTGATAAAGTCAATTAAATATTGATGGATTAAGCTAGATAAATCACGTCCCAAATCCCAAAGTTGAGAGCGATTCTCACTAGCAAAGTTACTAATTGCCAATCCTAATTCGGGAGTGGTGGTGTGTAGTGATAAAGCGTATTTTGTTACTGTGAGGTGTTTTAGTTCTGTAGTCAAAGTTAATTAAAATATTGATTTTTCTATAGTTAACTTGATATAAACCTCATCTATGTTGAAACCTAGGTTTTGTAAAAGATATATTGATGTAGATTGGGTGGAGTGAAATGCAACCCAACATTACCACCTTATTTATGTTGGGTTACGCTATCGCTGCACCCAACCTACAAAACTATGGTTTTTAAGGTAGACGATGTTTATCTATTCAAGCACATCATAGTTATGAATTTTCACTTTGTTTTTATCCCCATGAGGGGAAGTAATTGAAAAACTCTACCCTTTTATAAACCTTACTATGACAGTTTTTGAAGGGTTCATTTTAGCGGGTATCTAATTTACCTATCATTCAGCTTAAATTATTGACAATAGGATAAGGGTCTAGCGTCCTCAAATTGCTTACAACACAGGCTTGACGAGGGGTTAAACGAAAGAAAAAGGGTTTTAGCGATCGCTATACCCCCACGAATAACCTACGTGTGTAAAGTCAAACTAAATACTTTTAATCTCACTAGGAAACTTGGGATGGAATTGTCAAGATTTTGTTATTAATGGACTTGAGGCAGAATATACTACTTTTGACTTTTCAAGTCGGCACTAATTCACCAGGACGCAATTTCGACCACTTACCCGTTTCCCGCTTGAAGCTGAGACAACCAACAACATCCCATTCCATCTCAATCACATCATCGTTTGTCCGAATATTGACATTGATAGAAGGTTCATTCGGATCAAAACTTGGTGTTTCAGTCAAGTGAGGCTGTTGGTGCTGCCCTTCTACGGCATGATAGGTAACACAGCTGTCTACATAGTGGCAGTTCACACAAATACACATAATAGAACCAACTCCAGGGGCCTTTATTGTTAATCTAACTTAAGCCCAACCGTTATTCATGAGTTGCTGGGTTGATTTTTATTACAATGCATGAATCAATTCCTTCTACCCTAGCTCCCGAAAATTGGCCTTTTAGTTTAGAATTCTTGCCACAACCCGCTTACATGGTAGGTGGCGCTGTGCGAGATGCACTACTTGGCAGAACTCGTGAATATCTGGATCTAGATTTTGTCATACCATCTAAAGCGGTAAAGGTAGCAAGAGCGATCGCTCATCATTACAAAGCTGGTTTTGTGTTACTCGATGCAGAACGACAAATTGCTCGTGTGGTTTTTCCCCACGCCACAGCCGACTTTGCCCAACAAGAAGGAGATAGTTTAGAGGTTGATTTGCACAGACGGGACTTTACAGTAAATGCGATCGCCTATAATCCCCATACACAAGAAATTATCGATCCTCTACAAGGCTATGTAGACTTACAACAGGGCATTTTGCGAATGATATCACCCGCAAACTTAGAAGATGATCCTTTGCGCTTAATGCGAGGTTATCGCCAAGCCGCCCAATTAGGTTTTACTATTGAGCCAGGTACCCGAACCGCAATTTGTTCTTTAGCATCACATCTGAGCAAAGTTGCAGCCGAACGAGTTCGGGTAGAAATTGGCTATCTACTGGCAAATTCTCAAGGTACTCCTTGGATCGCAAGTGCTTGGGAAGATGGTTTACTTGCTCCTTTCTTCAAAAATGTTACTCGTGAAAGCTTGAACAAACTAACCGCTATTGACGATGCAGCCACCTTAATCACAGAAAATTGGCAACAATTAGGCGCAAAACTCCAAGAATATGTCCGCGATAGTATCAAAACGACTTGGTTAGGTATTGCCAAACTTGCTTGTCTTGTCAATCCCAATCCAGAATTAGCAGAAATAGAGCTACAACAACTAACTTATAGTCGTGCCGAAATCCGGGGTGTAACCACTGCTTTAAAGTTGTTACCGCAGTTTAAAGTAGTTGATATGTCTTTGCGAGAACAATATTTATTATTCCGTGACGCAGATATTGTGTTTCCCACTGCGGCAGTATTGGCTGTGGCACTTGATAATTTGGTAGAGGCGATATCTGGTGACAAGCCACAAGTCGCTACAAGTTTGGAAACCAAAGCAAGGGACTGCCCTGTCTTGACACTTTTAATCAACCGCTACCTTAACCCTGACGATCTGGTTGCTCATCCCTCTCTACTAGTGAGCGGGAAGGAGTTGATCATAGCATTAGATATTCCAGCTTCACCAATCATTGGACAACTTTTGACAGAAATTGCCGTAGCACAAGCTGAGGGAAAAGTCTCAACCCCAACAGAAGCGATCGCTTATGCACGTCAATTACAAGAAAAGGCAGAAGGGAAATAAAAAGAAGTGTATCTAGCGTTTTGAAGGGTGCGTTCCTTCTCCCTGCTAAATTGAGGGAGTTAGCTGTAGTACTAGCCAGAAAATTGCGATCGTTTAATCAATATTGTCAGTATACGCATCATATATGCTACTATTTGCTTGATATTGTCATGTTGTGTTTTTCTTGCAATTTAGCATAGATGGATAACCTAATGGATTATACACCAGTCTATTTATTTCATGGCCTAGTTAGTCGGCAGAAAGCATTCTCGTATATTTACTTAAGCACATACCAGAAAAAAATACCTCTTAGTTTTCCTAGTAAGCGGAGTCTTTATGCGTAGGCTTTTTTGGATAGGACTAACTGCTAATGAATGGAATGCCTTTAATTTTAGTTGTAGAGCATAATCTACATGATTTAGAGCTACTTAATTCTCATCTAAGAATATTAAATTTTTCATGCATTTGTACCAAGCAAGGGGTGAGGGCTGTGATGTTAGCACAAACTCATCAACCAGATTTAATTCTACTAGATACGATGCTATGTAATTTGAGTGCTAACCGAGTCATTCATGACCTCAAACACAATTCAAAAACTGCTACTATCCCAATTATTGCAGTAACACATCTAACAGATTTACAAGATGATGAATCCACTACGCTTGCAGGATTTGATGATTGTATTACTAAACCCTATGATTTTAATCAATTAGAAGTGGTAATCAGTCGGCATATTCAGTTTCAAAACTTAAGTATTCAATATTACAAGTAAGTGAGCGTAAATAATTGTCGTTGGCATAAGGCAATAGGGTTTTAGCCTAGTTCATTTTTATTTACATAGTTTATTATGCCAACTTACTTAGTAGATGTTCAAGAAATAGGCTGAGAGAGTTTTCTGTAGTTTTGCAATATATTTATTACGAATTTATTTAAGCTAATTATCTAATTTTGGCAATGTAAAAGTTGTTAATCAATGATTAATGAAGTCTCCCATTAACTATTGCATTGATGGTAATTTTTTGATGGGTAATCAGCTTATTTTGTGTTCAATAAGTGTAGGCATAGCCTGCATTTCCCAAACCAGGAATAATATAGCTATATTTATCCAAATTATCGTCTATTAAATATGTATAGAATATCACATTATAATATTGCTTACAAAATCGCTCGACACCTGATGGTGCAGCGAATAAGCAGATAATTGCATATATCTGCACCAAACGCAAAGACTTCATCAACGGCTTGTTAGGATAACCGATCGCAGCCAGATTACTGGTCAAAACACCTTCAAAGGCGATCGCGTCCACAACTCTATAAACATGCTCCTAGTTTGTTCAAATAAAGTACGACGCAACTGTGGTTCTGCAATCTCAAAGCGCTTGCTAATTTCTGGTAAATGCCAAATTAGGCATAGTCATTATTTCTTTAGGGATGTTTTCTCCGCTATTAGTCACTAGGAATGCGTCAACTACCTCTAGCGAGTTTTTATTTTTATGACCCTGAATGTCGAGTGTAATATTAGTCATATTGCTGAATACAATAAAGCACACAGGAAATTCATAAATAGCGATTAATCAACGTGAATTTAAAGATGACTTTAAAAATGGCTCAGTAGATATATTTTGTGAGAAAGTTAATACAAAGGTATATTCACTGATTTCAAATTCATGGATTCTTTATCTATCAATTCCTTACTTGAAGAGTTGAAAAACCCCGATGCTACAGTCCGGGACAAAGCAACCAGAAAAATCTGGCGGATCTGGTTTCAGCAAAAGGGAATCTATGGGCTGGAAATAATTGACCGTAGTCAAAAGTTGCTGGATGCAGGTGAAATTGCTGAAGCTGAAACAGCGCTAACGGCACTCATTAAAGACCAGCCAGATTTTGCCGAAGCCTGGAATCGTCGTGCTTTCCTCTATTACAGTATTGGTGATTATCAAAAATCTTTGGCAGATTGCCAGATGGTTATACAAATAAATCCGATACATTTTGGGGCACTTCACGGTATGGGGTTGTGTTATGCAGCACTAGGAGAATATGGTGAAGCGATCCGAGCTTTTAAACGTGCTTTAGAAATTCAGCCCTATTCACTAGTGAATCAAAAGTTGATTCTAGAATGTACATTTAGATTCAGCTACAACGGCAGATAGGAAAGAGCATCATACTGTTTTATGAATCTGTCATCACCCTCATCAACAGCAATTCATCGCCTTAGTCGCCGCAATTTTATTCAATACGCTTCTACCTGGATTGGTAGCAGCGTTATTGCTGCTTGTACTAACAGCAACCAACCATCAACTAGCAATTCTCAGTTGGATAAACTTACGTTAGGTAAAGACTGGATAGCACAAGCAGAACACGGCGAATTTTACCACGTAATCGCTACTGGTATCTACAAAGACTACGGTTTAGATGTCAATATCAAAATGAGTAACTTTCAGCTTTCCAGCGCTACTCAATTATTGATGGGGGGTACGGTAGATTTCTTTATGGCATTGATGCCGTGAACGCCATAGCACAAAGTATTCCCAAAATTACAGTTGCAGCAATTTCCAGAAAGACCCTTGGTGTCTTGTTACACATCCCAACTCAGCAATTAAAATCCTTGCCTACTTCAAAGGCAAACCAATTTATATTAAATAAGTGGCATGAAAGTGCTGTAAAAAATGAGAATTAAAATTTAAAAACACAGAGGAGTTAATTCTCTGCTAACCCGTGCGTCCCTATGCGTCAAAAAAAGGATATCAACTATGACGATAAAATTGGATGCCCTGATTAATTCTCTAGAAGGTATAGAAACCATTACCGATTCTGCCCAAGTAGCAAAATTATCCCAGGATTATCACAACTTTAGCCCGGTACTGGTACCGAAACTAGAGGGGAAAGTCGGGGATATTGTAGTGCGTCCCGCCAATGAAGCAGAGGTTTTAAAAGTTGCAGCCGCCTGTGCGAAATACCGTATACCCGTGACAGTCAGGGGTGCGGGAACAGGAAATTATGGGCAATGCGTACCCTTACATGGTGGCGTAATTTTAGATATGACCCGGATGCAAGGGATTCCTTGGATAAAACCGGGGGTGGCGCGGGTAGAAGCTGGCGTGAAGTTAGCGGCTTTGGATAAAAAAGCCAGAGAGATTGGCTGGGAAATTCGGATGGCACCCTCGACTTACCGCACAGCGACAATTGGCGGATTTATTGCTGGGGGAAGTGGGGGTGTTGGCTCGATCCAATATGGGTTACTAAGCGATCGCGGTAATATCTTAGCACTGCGAGTAATAACTGTAGAAGATGAACCTCGTGCGATCGAATTACGCGGTGATGATGTACACAAGGTGAATCATGCTTGGGGAATTAACGGCATCATTACCGAAGTAGAAATCCCATTGGGGCCAGCTTATCCTTGGGCAGAAGTCATTGTCACATTTGACGACTTTATGACAGCAGCAAAATTTGGTCAGGCTCTTGGTAATGCTGATGGCATGATTAAAAAGTTGATTTCTGTCTTTGCATCCCCAATACCCCAATATTTTCACGCCCTACAACAGTACATTCCTGAAGGGACTCACGCAGTATCTTTGATAATTGCTGAATCGAGTTTGGAATTCTTACCGGGTTTGGTGCAGCAATATGGCGGTCAGATTACTTATGAAAAACCAGCTGAGGAAGCAGCCAAAGGAACACATTTAATAGAATTTAGCTGGAACCACACTACCTTACATGCTCGGAGTGTAGATACTACAATTACCTACTTACAAAGTATGTTCCCTATTGATTGCAGTTTGCAAGTGGTAGAGCAGTTTTATCATCACTTTGGCGATGAAGTCATGATGCATTTAGAATTTTTTCGCCTCAACGGTGCTGTAGTTCCTGCTGGTTTGCAACTTGTTCGCTACACCACAGAAGAACGCCTCAATGAAATTATTCGCTATCACGAAGAACAAGGTGTAAATATTGGCAATCCTCACACGTATATTATGGAAGACGGAGGCAGAAAAGTTATTGCTTCTGAACAGTTAAAATTTAAAGAAATAGTTGACCCATATCGGTTGATGAATCCTGGTAAAAGCAAGGTTATTCAATTACCAATTCAAAATTAGCAACCTACAGAAACACATACAGCAGACTTCAAGTTGGGTGTTATATACAAGCTAAGTCTCAAAGGTAAGAATAAAGCGTGTTTTAGTTCTGTTAGCGTAGCCCATTCTGACTCCTTAATTCTGCTGTCTCAGAACTTTGTCTTTAATAATGAACACTGAAATAAACTCTAGAATATCTGTTGCGTTAACCATTGCTGGTTCAGATAGCGGTGGTGGTGCAGGAATTCAAGCTGATTTACGCACCTTTGCTTTTCACTGTGTCCACGGTACTAGCGCTATAACCTGCGTCACGGCACAAAACACTCTAGGAGTGAAAAGGGTCGATGCTATGGCAGCAGAGGCTGTTGTGGCGCAAATTCAGGCAGTAGTTGAGGACATTGGCGTGCAATCTGCCAAAACCGGTATGTTGCTCAATCAGGAAATTATTTTTGCTGTTGCCCAACAGGTGGAAGCTTTAGAAATCGAGAATCTAGTAGTTGATCCAGTAATGGTGTCACGTACAGGGGCACAATTGATTGATGATGATGCTGTGAAGACTCTATCCCATGCCCTGATTCCCAAGGCAGTTATCATCACGCCGAATCGCTACGAGGCCCAGATTTTGAGTGGGTTACAAATTAATTCCGTGGAGGATATGCAAGCTGCTGCTGAAATTATTCACAAGACTTTACGGGCGAAGGCTGTTTTAGTCAAGGGCGGCGGTATGCAGGGAGATTTGCGTGGCGTTGATATCTGGTTTGATGGGGACAAGTTGGAAGTTTTGACTTGCCAGCAAGTAGAGACAAAAAATACTCATGGTACTGGGTGTACACTATCAGCTGCGATCGCTGCTAATCTGGCTAATGGAAATGACTTGTGGTCGTCAGTGCAACAGGCTAAGGAGTATGTGACTACTGCACTCACTTACGCCTTAGATATTGGCAAAGGGCAAGGTCCTGTAGGACACTTCTTCCCACTTGTGGGGACTAAGGACTAGGGACTGGGGACTGGGGACTGGGAAGATTAACCAATTCCCAATGCCCAATTCCCAATTCACAATGCCCCAATAACAAATCTTTGCCCTTTCGGAATTTTTCTATTATTCTTGGGCATAGTTTCAGGGCTGACTATCTCTGTTAGCATCTCTGTACGATCTACTTACCTTGATTTTTAATACCAAGCCACCGATGCGAACAACCATAGGTTCTGTTCACAGAAATTCGCCAACACCGACTACTCAAGCCTACCCTCCCTCTGTACCACTATCTGTATACAGAGAATTGTCAGCAGAGTTGCAAGCAGCACAGGCGAGGCTAAATGCACTCACTACCCAAAATCAGCAACTAACACAAGAAAATCAACTATTACGCCAAGAAATTATCAAAGTTGTTGATTCTTTTTCTCATTTGCAAAATTTTGTGGATTCCCATGTTGCGCCTAGCTATCAGCAAGCCACCCAAGCTTCTAGCGATGTAAAAAGCGCTGCGAAAGTGCCAGTAACTCAAGCGCCTCCACGCCAGCAGGTTGCTCATCCGCGTCCACCTGTTGTCTCCAAAGCTCCACCCGAAAAAAGCCGCCGCCAAAACTTTGCGACACCTGTAATGGAAATGAATTTCCCCATACAAGAACCAGTTTTTATAGAAGAGCAACAAGTAAGTTATTATTCCACTACTGAGTCAGATCCCAAGGGACTCAATGGCTGGTGGTTAATTATCACCATCTTGCTAATTATGCTTACTGCCTTTAGCGCTGGATATTTTGTTGTACGTCCTTTGTTTGAACATCAGAAACGTTAGTTGACACTCCCACAGTCAGCAGCAGGCTAACGAACAATTTCTCTGCAATCACTCTCTAAATATCTGAAGATATCTGCTAAATCGCGGAATTTATCTATTTTTAGGTTATAAAAGCTACATAATATGCTAGCTTGACAACAAATTCTTTATATTAGAACCTCAAAGATTATTTAATTAATAAATCCTTGCTGGTTCTCATGTCTCAAACATCAAGCAAAGAATCTACACTTTAAAAAAGTGGTAATTATTACATATCTTTTAGGAAAAGCACTGGTAGTTACAGCTTCAGACAAAGGATCTGGTTAGATATATAAACGAAGCTAGTAGAAGTCAGGAGTCAAGAAGATGAAAAAAGTAGAAGCTATTATCCGCCCATTTAAGCTAGATGAGGTAAAAATTGCCTTGGTTAACGCAGGTATTGTTGGTATGACTGTTTCTGAAGTTCGGGGGTTCGGACGGCAAAAAGGCCAAACTGAACGGTATCGCGGTTCTGAGTACACCGTTGAGTTTTTGCAAAAACTCAAAGTGGAAATCGTCGTTGACGACAATCAAGTTGATATGGTGGTAGACAAAATTATTGCTGCTGCCCGCACTGGTGAAATCGGCGATGGTAAAATTTTCATCTCGCCTGTTGAGCAAGTGATTCGGATTCGTACTGGCGAAAAGAACACAGAAGCAGTTTAAAAAAGTTATGAGTTAAGAGTTATGGGTTGTGAGTCAGGACTAAATGAATGAAGATTTAACAGAATTCATAAATCCTAACTTTTGTAGAGACGCGATTAACCGCGTCTCTATTCCTAACTCCTAACTCTCTCCAGTTGCGGAAGTAAAGCTGTAAAAGCCTTGCCTCGATGACTTATTGAACCCTTCAACTCTCGTGTCATCTCAGCAAAAGTCAATTGCAACTCTTGCACATAAAAAATTGGATCGTACCCGAAACCACCATCACCACGGGGTGCGTGAAGAATTTCACCACGACAAATACCTTCAGATTCTAATGCGATCGCACCATCAGGACGAGCGATCGCTACTGCACAAACAAATTGTGCTTGTCGATTTACCTCGTTGCCTAATTCTTTCAATAACCTAGCAATCCGTTCTGAGTCGGTTTTGGCGTAACGTGCAGAATAAACCCCTGGTGCGCCATTTAGAGCATCTACTTGCAAGCCAGAATCATCCGCAATCGCCCAGTTTCCCGTAGCCTTAGCAATTTGCGATGCTTTCAAACAAGCATTAGCGGCAAAGGTTTCGCCCGTCTCTTCAATGTCTAATTCTTCAGGTTTGAGGGTTAATTCCCAACCAGAATTTTCCAGGTAAGCCTGCATTTCCTTCAACTTACCTGGATTTCCTGTAGCTACTACAAGTAATTTGGTCATTGGTAGTTAGTCATTGGTCACTTGTACTGAGCGTAGTCGTTGGCGTAGCCTCTCGTAGAGAAGTATTGGTATATTAGTCATTGGTCATTTACCAAGGACAAAGGACAAATGACTAATGACTAATAATGAATTTTACCCCGCCCACTGTTTCGCCCAAGCAAGAGTTTGATGCACTTGCTCAATTGTCGAGGCTTCGCAGTAGAGGCGTAAAACTGGTTCAGTCCCGCTAAACCGAATCATTAACCAGCTTTTATCCGCGAGGCGATATTTGTAGCCATCAATTGTTTGGCAATCGATTACTGCTTTACCTGCAATTTCTGTTAAGGGTTTGGTTTGCAGTTGTTGCAAAAGACGCGATCGCACTTCCATACTTGCTAAGGGTAAATCAATGCGATCGTAAGCTGAGATAAATCCTGTCTGTTTTTGCAAGTAGCGATTATACTCGCCTAAATCCAAACCTGATTCTACAATCGCCTCTAGGACGTACAATGCTGACAGCAGCGCATCGCGTTCGGGAATATGGCTGCCATAGCCAATTCCTCCCGACTCTTCGCCACCTAGCAACACTTTTGCTACTAACATTCTGTCAGCGATGTATTTATAACCAACTGCCGTCTCAAACACTGACAGGTTATGCAGTGCTGCTACAAGGGGCATCAAGTCGGAACCACTGACAGTTTTGACTATTTCACCACTAAAGCTGCGCCGCAGAGTTAGGTGGTCGATTAATATCGGGATTAATACTTGGGAACTTAGGAAGTTGGCTTCTGCATCTACTGCGGCAATGCGATCGCAGTCTCCATCAAATACCAACCCCACTGTTAAACCTGATTTATCGGTTTCTCGGTGAGCCTTGATGACTTCAAATAGCTTTGAAAGGTATTTAGGCAAGGGTTCCGGCGCACCGCCACCAAAGAGGGGGTCACGTTCTGAGTTGATTTCTTTGACTTGATTGCCTAGTAGTCTGGCCAATCCGCCAGCCGCAGCGCCATGCATGACATCGGCAAATAACGTCAATTTACCAGATGCGATCGCTTCTCGAAGTTTGGCGATATCAACTTTACGTTCTAGCGCTTGGGTATAACTGGGCCAAGGATCAAATTTTTCTTGCTTGCCTGGGGTAGCTGCTAGAGGTACTCCCACCGACAACTGCTCTTCTATCTTTTTTGTGACTTCTGAAGGTACTGATCCACCAAAATAACCCTTGACTTTTAAACCCAAATATTTACCAGGATTATGGCTGGCTGTAATTACCAGTGCCCCTAAAGCATTGAGTTCTTTTGCTGCCCAACTATAAGCTGGGGTTGGGGCATAGCTCTCGCTCAGTAGGACATCAAATCCCACAGCACTGACAGTATCGGCAACAGCACGAGCAAAGTCTTCAGCCATGAATCGGCGATCGTAACCGACAATTATTGTCCGGCTACCCACCGTAGAAAAATACGTATCATATAATACTTTTGCGGCAACTGGCGCGACCAGGGCTAGGCGTTCAAAGGTGAACTCGTCACCAATAATGCCCCGCCAGCCGTCTGTACCAAACTTGATTGAGTTAGCTACAACTGGCATCTAGGTATCCTAACTGTCTACTTGAGGATTCTAGCATTTATACAGTGTGCAGAGTAAAAAAAGAATCTAGTAAAAATATGTACTAATAATATTCAATACAAAATTTGTGATTAATTTTTTAAAATCTGGGGGTAGCTTGAACAGAGGAGCAAAACCAAACATTAAGAATCCTTAATTTTGTTAGGATAACAAAAGAGCGCCAACTGGGTACTCAGAAATGTTTTCATTGGACTTTGGAAGACGACAGAACTGTTATTGACACCACTGATAACGATTGATAAATTGACTGCTTCTTGAACTTCAAATAATAGAGGAGCTTGCAATATTGGTTTTCAATTTTTAATTTACATTAAACATGATTTATAAAAAGTATTTTATGGATATCGCTTTCTATAAATTGAATAAACGCGATCGCATTTCTAAAAAATATAAACATTAATAATCCTTAATAGTATTAACTATTAAGGATTGTTAACATGAGCAAAAACTGCTCACAAACCTGATTTTTCCTTAAAAATCATCGAGAAACTGACTAAGGCGACTGATTACGGGGTCAACCTCTTGAGGAGGGGTAGCAACAGTATAAGAAGTATTATTTACTACTTCTAATTGACTTGGAGACGGAATGAACGATCGATCATTGACTATGAGCGCCAGTTGTGCAACTTGTTGAGAAAGTTGCAGTAGATGATGTTCCATCGCCTCCAAACGATTAGATCCCTTGGCAAAAAAACGTTCCTCAAGTCCAGCCACTTGACGTTGCAGTTCACCGATTTGTTGTTCAATCGGTGTTGTTGCTGCTGTTTGTGGAGCAGGTTGTACAGATTCCGGTACACATAAAGATTGCCACAAGGCTTCTTTACAGAGGTCGCTGAAAGTCTTGTCTGGTTGTTTTTCCAAATAACTTTCTACTTGCGCTAACAAGCTTTCATCAGCAAGCTCTGGGTTGAACGTGACGGATTTAACTACCTTTTTTGACCATTGGAACATCAGCTTTATGCCCTAGCAGCGCGATTGGAGGATAATTGTGCCTCTCCATAAATATACTGCCCCAAAGCATTCGCCTGACGGGAAGGTGCTGCTAAATGAGCATTAATCTTTGCTTCCTTGAGTAGACGTTGAACGTCATCCCAAAAGAACTCACCACCGCCACCAGTGAGAATCACATCGGTGACGCGTTCTGGCAACCAGGCTAGCACACGGCTACAGATTTCGCGTGAAAACATCTCTGTAAGGTTGGGAAGAAAATCGTCTAGGTTGGTGGGCTTGCTAGCGCCTTTAGGACGGTAATAGCGTTCACCTCTGGGTTTGTTAACAGCAGAAATCAGGGCGAGAGATTGACTATCTGCTCCCTCGATTTCGGCAGACACCAATTCATAAAACTTATTCATACCGAAGTCTTCGCTCTTAGAAGCACCTCTGGCAAAACGGAAGTTATCTACCATCAAAAGATCGACAGTTTGATGTCCAATATCAACGATCGCTACCGATATTTTTGTAAAATCGGGACTGCTAGGACTTTTCTTCGGTTGAGCTTCAGACCACAACAGGCTACCGTAGCCTTCTGGCATTACCCATACCTTACTCACATTCAACGATATAGATTCGCCTCGGAAGTTCAAGACATGAGGGCCACCTACTTGGCTAATCAACTGTGCTTTTTCCTTTTCAAATTGCTCTAAAGAAAGAAAAGGCAGACCCAGTACGACTGAGATATCGTCTCTGAGTTTGAAGTAGCCAGCACTTGCTAACACTTTTACCAATGCAGCCTCTACCTTAGATTGGCCGACTCCTAGATTGGCCCCAAAATCTGCTGCTAGTTGACCAACAGCATATCCATTTCCTTGATACTCCAGCCACAAATCCATTAAGGGGTCAGTAGCTCTGGCTTCAAAAACACCACCGCGTACTTGTTCTATTGACATCTGCTTGACGTTGGCAGGTACGAATACCACGCTGCCAGGTTCACGACTCACACAAGTTTTTGTGGAAGTTCTACCTAAATCAACACTGAGAATGGTTTTCCCGGAACCACCGCCTGACTTGGTAGTAGCGGGAGGATTATTATTAACAGCATTTATGGGAGTCGTGGATGCTAATGGCTGCCTATTCATGGGTATAGCAGCACTATTCATAGGGTTAGCGGCGGAAGGTTGGTCTGTCATGAAAGCTCCTAGTTCAAACTTAACTGTAAAAAGTTGTCATGCTCATCTTACAAAAATGCGAGCAACCAGAAATTCTAGGTTGCGTCAAGTGTAGCTAGAAATACGCCAAAAATTAATTTTGACCATATCTCCGATAAGCTCTTGCCTTCGTACATCTAGTATTATTTGGCATAGTGTAGGCGAATTTTGGCCAGATGTAACCCCTGCTTTCACTGCTTTCAAACCAAAAGCGTCCGTGTTTCATCTTCTAGTGCGTCTTAACTGGCGCTTGAATATCCAGAAAACAAATGCTAGAACCAAACCGCCAAGTACGATTTTGGATACAGGAGCAAGGTACTTGTCCACAAGTTCATACTGACTACCCAATATGTATCCTGAGTATGTTAGCAAACCCACCCAAGCCGCGCTACCTACTGTTGTGTAAAACAAAAATGGTAGCAAGGGCATATTGCTGATCCCTGCGGGAACAGAAATCAAGGTGCGGATTCCTGGTACAAGACGACCTATTAATACTGCTTTTTTACCTTGTCGGTCAAACCACTTTTTGGCCTTGGTAATATCTTTACTGGATATAGCCAGCCATTTGCCATACTTGTCAGCCCAAGCTTTCAAACGAGTTTCACCCAAAAACTTACCTGGATAGTACCAAATAAGTGCGCCCAATACAGAACCCAAAAGTCCTGCGAAAAACACACCAATGATATTTAGCTTTGCCCCTCCTGGTTGATATGGACTTGCTGTAAATCCAGCCAGTGGCATAATCAATTCTGAAGGAATTGGGGGAAAAAGGTTCTCTAGGAACATTAGTAGGGCGATTCCCCAATAGCCAAAATAGTTGATAGTGTTAGTTATCCATTCAAGCATTGAGTCAATTCCTGAAATTGCTGCACTGGTCTTGTTACTAAGATTGAGCCTTAGTTTTTTAAAAGAATTATCCCCGCTTGCTAGAGCCAAGGTAAGTTGGTTGCACTAAAAATTGCATCGCAACTTAAAAATAGAGGAAGACAAGTGGAAGCTAGG
Source organism: Nostoc sp. FACHB-133 (assembly GCF_014698055.1). Taxonomy (NCBI): domain Bacteria; kingdom Bacillati; phylum Cyanobacteriota; class Cyanophyceae; order Nostocales; family Nostocaceae; genus Nostoc; species Nostoc sp. FACHB-133. The sequence continues at coordinate 53,887 of NZ_JACJSH010000027.1, read as the reverse complement.
GATCTGACCAGCTTCACGGTTTTGGTTTCTAATTTTTTAGATCCCCCTTAGTCAGTTTTGTAAAAAGACTAGGGAGGATCTAAAGACTTGATGGCAAATTTAAAAACATACTCTAGGGTTTTCTTCTGAGTTGGTGGCTGTGGGAGAGTAGGGAGAAAATTTTACCTTGTCCCCCTCATCCCCCTCATCCCCTCTTCTTTTAGGCTGTCGGGGTCAGTGATTGTACCCTTGGTTCCGATTGCCAGTCTAATGGATTCCAAACTCGATCTTCTAGCGCCATCTGTTCAATCAAACTTGCCAGTCTCAGCGCTTTGAGAGCTTGTTCACCACCTACTGAGGGTTGATTGCCACCATGTACACAGTTGACAAAATGTTCTAATTCTGCACTTAGAGGTTGAATATTGCTGGTGTAGACTTTTTCAATCACACCATCTTGCCTGTAAAGTACTTGTCGGTGGTCGGTGAGAGAATTGGCAGGCGTTTGTCGGTGAATCAAAATTTCATTCTTGAGAAAATCTGCCTCAGTAAATGAATTTTTGCAATGGGCGACAATCCGGCGAATTTTTCGGTGAGTGACTTTACTGGCAGTCAGAGTAGCAACAATACCATTGGCAAACCCCAAAGTGGCAGTTACGTAATCTAAATAACCAGAGTCCAAGGAGCGAGTACCGCTAGCAGTCAATTTTGTGACTGGGGAAGCAGCTAATTCTAAAAGTAGGTCGATGTCATGGATCATTAAATCCAGCACAACCGAAACATCGTTTGCCCGATCTGAGTAAGGACTCATTCTGTGGGCTTCTAGCGCCAGCAATTCCTCGGTTTTTAGAACTTGGCTCAGTTCTTTAAAAGCTGGGTTGAAACGCTCAATATGACCTACTTGCAGGATACACTGAGACTCTGCCGCTGCATTTACTAAAGACTCTGCCTCAGAAATACTGGCTGCGATGGGTTTTTCAATCAAAACATGAATTCCCGCTAGCAGACAGCTAATGCCCACGGCATAGTGCAGACGGGTGGGAACAGCTACACAAACTGCTTCCACAAGGGGTAGCAGGTCACAGTAATCTTCAAAAAAACGCACCTTGTACTTGCTGGCAGTTTCTAATCCTCGTTCGACGTTAATATCTGCCACTCCAACCAGTTCAACATCTTTCATTGAACTCAGCACGCGAGCGTGGTGTTGTCCCATGTTACCCACTCCAATCACGCCTATGCGGATCGGTCGTGGCTGGTTGCGCTGTGTATATAGATTCGGTTCTGCCACTGACATGCTATCTTGCACTATTATTCTCTCCTCAACCACCAAATTTAGAGACGCTACGGCCGTTGGCGTTTATACTCGAAAGCCAGTTACGATCCGTCTAAAACCATCCAGATGGTAACATAGAGCCTATGTTTATGAAGAATTTCAAAGTTTGCGATCGGTTCCCGTAATCCAAACATCTTTTGTATAGATAGTTCGGGTTTGTTTTTGATTTTGCACTTTCTACAAAAAATATATGTCTTTTTATTAACTTTAAAACATTCAGTAAGACTTAAGTGTAAATTCTCCAAAGTTTTCAGGGTCAGCTTCCTCGGTTCGGACTTCTCTCTGGGATACCCTTGGGTAATTAGTTACTGAGAGCAATATCCAATTGACAACACTAAAATTACAAAATAGTCAAAAATAATACTTAAGCTTTTTTCAAAAAAATATTCTCAGGAATTATTGTCACTGATTAACGGAAAAGATTTTTGTATGATTATTTGCAGTAGCTACCGTAGAAACATATTCTTGCAAAGAAACAAGCTACTAGCAGCGTCTCGTAGAAAAGATATCACAGCGCTTTTTGAGAGAGACTGGTGTGGCTTGAGCATCACTAAGAGACGTTTAGGAATCTTTTTGGCATTGCTTCCTGGCATCTTGTTAAGGTGTAATTTGGCGATTTAAAATTCAAAATTTGCAATCGAGATGAAAGCTGTAATTCTGTTATCTGGGGGATTGGACTCTTCCACAATTCTGTATCAAGCTAAGGCTGATGGCTGTGAATGTCATGCTATTTCCTTTGATTACCAGCAGCGACACCGACGAGAGTTACAGTCAGCCCTTACTGTTGCTAAAAAGGCTGCGATCGCAAAACATCAGGTAGTAAATTTTGATTTACGGCAATGGGGCGGTTCCGCACTTACCGATGACGCGATTGATCTACCCCAAGAGCGGTCGCTGGATGAAATGTCTCAAAATATTCCTGTGACTTATGTTCCGGCTCGTAATACGATTTTTTTAAGCTTTGCTCTTGGCTACGCTGAAACGATCGCGGCTGAACGTGTCTATATCGGTGTTAACGCCTTAGATTACTCAGGATATCCTGACTGTCGCCCCGACTATATCCAGGCAATGCAGGAAGTTTTTCGTCTGGGAACCAAACAAGGGCGTGAGGGACAGCCAATTAATATTGTTGCACCCCTAATCAACTTGAAAAAAACCGAAATCATCCAACTAGGGAACCAATTGGGAGTTCCTTGGGAACTAACTTGGTCTTGCTATGCTGGTGATGATGTCGCCTGCGGTGTATGTGATTCTTGTCGCTTGCGGTTGGCAGCTTTTGCCGAGTTGGGACTCGTTGATCCACTGGTGTATGCTTAGTGGGGCAGTGGGCATTGGGCATTGGGCATTGGGCATGAAGAAGAGACAAGGGAGACAAGGAAGAGGGGGGAGACAAGAGAGACAGAGACTTGTTCAATAATTCCCCCTTGTCTTTCTGCTTCCCCTGCTCCCTGCTCCCTACTCCCCTGCTCCCCCCGCTCCCCCCGCTTCCTCCAAGCGTCGCAGTTGAATTTGATGCAGGCGTGGGCCAACAATTGATACCACAGTGAATTCGAGATTTTCATAACAGAAGGTTTCGCCAATGGACGGAATTTTCTGTAACTGATACAACAGAAAGCCTCCTAGTGTTTGATATTCTCTTGTCAGGGGCAAATTGAGATGCAAAACCTCGTTGAGGTCTTCGAGGTTGATTTGTGCCTGCACCAAAAATTTCTGCTCATCTAACATCTGAATCAGTAAGTCGTCACTGCTTTCAGGTTCGCTTGCATCGCCGATGATTTCGGCAATGACATCTTTGATTGTCACGAGTCCCACAGTACCGCCAAATTCATTTACTACCATGACCATAGCGGGTTTCTCTTGCTGCATCATGGGCAAAAGTTCACTCAAGGGCGTGTGTTCGGGAACAAACCGAGCGGGACGCATCCAAGGTTGGATCTGTGTCTCTAAACTGAGCTTTCCCATAGCTAAAGGTTGTGCCAAATCTTTAAAATAAACAATGCCGCGAACATCGTCTAAAGATTCACCAATCACGGGGTAGCGTGAGTAACCAGTAGCAGCCATTTCTCTAAGTAATATCTGGAAGGTAGCATCTTTTGGCAGCGTGATAATACTGGTGCGTGGGATCATCACATCTTGGGCCATGACATCCCCAAACTCAAAGACATTATTGAGCAGTTCTCGTTCCGCACGCTGTAAACCAGTAGATCCCCATTCTGTAGAGATAATTAGTTGCAATTCTTCAGGAGTTACAGGCGGTCTCCAGCCTTGACCTGTGTATTGGATACCAAAAATCCGCAATAAAAAACGAGTTGATTGGTTGAGAATCCAGATGAAGGGGCCAAAAAAACGCACGATCGCTTTTACCGAAGGTCCCAAAAACCTCGCTAGCTGTTCTGAGTACAGCATGGCTAAGGATTTGGGACATAGTTCTCCGACCACAATTTGCAAATAGGCAATAAAGAAAAAAGCGATGGGAATTGATAGGGAATGGGCGAGGAAGTTAGTCATCCCACTAGGTAAAGGCCAGGATCTTAACCAGGCATTTACCAGCACGACAATTGTGCTTTCGCCAATCCATCCCAGCGCCAAACTAGAAAGAGTAATACCTAACTGAGTGGTAGATAGTAGTCGATCAATACTACGTTGTAGCATTTCGACAGCGATCGCTGGAATATCTCCAGCCTTAACTAGCTGGTGAATACGCGATCGCCGCACGCTCACCATCGAAAATTCCGCCGTCACAAAAAAGGCATTTATGGCAATCAGTAGTAGCACTGACAACAACCGCAGCGCCACATCCGTCCAAATCAAATTAGGAAAACCACTCACTGCCAAAGCTCGTGTAAAACTCACGCCCTCCATTTATTTAGGGGGAATAGGGAATAGGGAATGGTAAAAAATAACATATAACCACCAATGCCCAATTCCCAATGCCCAATTCCCAATTCCCAATGCCAATCTACCTTCCCACAGGAATATTCGATGCCTCTAGCTTCAATTGTTGAGCAGGATAATCAGTAAGAGCAAGTGATATTTTCTTGACATCATCAAGTAAAGCTGTGGGAATGCTCACTGTACCTGAAAATGCTGGGCCATTGACAGGCAATTCTGTTGGCAAACCCTCTGTACTAGCGCTTAGGGTTCGTCCTTTATCATCGGTAACATCTAAAAAACTATACAGAAAGCGCACAGAATCCTTACCCTTGTTCTGCATTTTCACTTTCAGTAGCAAGTCACCACCAGAGTAGCGAGCAGATTGCACAGTCATAGTTACACCCTGACTTTGGGCTGTAACTGGAAAGCCTGGTAGGGGTTTTTCTTCAACCACTTCTGGGGGTTTTTCCTCTGGCTTCTGCTTGCTGCTATTGGTTTCTTCGTCGTCTTCCTCTAGCTTTTCCGATTTAGCAGCTTTGGTCTTACCATCAATTCGCGCCTTGACAACTTTCAGAATCTCTTCCTCTTTTAATAGCACTAGCCCTCCCTGTTGAGAGGCATTTGCCTTATTACTGGCAAATTTGGTTGTGGGACGACCATCGGGTGCGGTAACGCCTTTAAGTGCTGAACTCCCCAGTTCAAACCCCAAAAACGCGCTCACGGAACCCGCTCCCATCATCAGGATTAACAAAATCAAAGTAAGAAGTACAGTAGAATTTATTTTCATTGCTGATAAGCTATCACATAAGAATGCTGGGCTATTTAAGAATATTGAAGCTTTTGACCTCAATCCTTAAATGAACTTAATCAATATTAGTCTGTACTATTTCATGATTAAATTATGTAGTATAAAAATTTGGTAAACTAGTGTCCAGTATTCACACGTGGTAAATTTATGATATAATCACAGAATTGGCTAAAGTCAGTGAACGAAGTATTTTCCTCACTCTAAAATTAGCAAATAAGGTTGACTTAAAGAGTCAAAATAATTGGCTCTGAGAAACCCGAACAAAATAAGCGCCTTTGGCCGATTGGGGAGGCAACGAACTCATAATTCGTCTTCAGGCTGGTTCGATTCCAGCAGGGCGCACTGAATCATCAAAAAGCAGTAATAGAGGGTATGGGGCATTGGGTACGAGCAGTTGTACTGAACATTGCTGAAGTGTTGGTGAGTAATTATTGTCCTTTGCTCCCCACTCCCCACCCACTCACTAATCTTACCGAGCTGGTAAAGTTTCAAACCTGAATTCAGTTCCCACTTTGAGTTTGTCGCTATTCAAACGAGGGGACATGATCAGCGATGTGTCATAAGGATTTGGTAAATCAGGGGTACGAAGATAAGGATCGTTACCAACTTGCTGAGTTAAGACATCATGATATAAAGTGTTAACCAACTCAGCATCACGGGCAATTTCATTTTCTGGGAAGGAACCACCGAAACTAGAACCAGATCCTAGAAGTGAGTCTACCTGACGCTTGAGGCTGCCATTTTCGTAGAAATTGCGATCGTGACTAAAAAAAGCTCGTTCAAATACATCACTCGTAGTTTCAGTTCTGGGGGTTGCGGTTTGGGCAAATGCAACTGAGGGAAAAGCAATACCAGCAGCAAGCAGCAGCAATAAACCACCAAAGGTTTTAAATTTTATACGCACGTTTCTGACTCCTCAATTTTCGTTTTGGGCGAATCTTAATTTATGCTTAAGTTCAGAACTCTGATGAGTTCAACCTTTGGTGTAGCACAACTTTTAATGTTTTGTAATGACGTATCCTACTGAAACTCTTACCCACTCAGATATTTGGGCAACCACTCCTGATTTGACAACCTTGCGCCACAAGCTACTAGATTTATTTTCTCAACGGGCTTATCAAGAGGGTGATTTTGTTCTCGCGTCTGGGCTACGTAGTTCTTATTATGTCAATAAGATGCAGGTAACACTCCACCCCCAAGGAGCTTTAGCTGTTGGACGATTGTTGTTTCCTTTACTACCTGTAGATACTCAGGCTGTAGCAGGTTTAACGATGGGGGCTGACCCAATGGTGACAGCAGTGAGTATAGTTTCTGTTTATGAAAACCGACCCATACCAGCGCTGATTATTCGCAAAGAAGCCAAGGGTTATGGGACGAAAGCTTATATAGAAGGTCCCACTTTACCAGAGGGTGCAAAAGTAGTAGTTTTAGAAGATGTGGTGACAACTGGGCAATCTGCTCTGAAAGCAGTTGAGCGTCTTAAAGATGCAGGTTATACCGTTAATCAAATAATTTCCCTGGTCGACCGACAACAAGGTGGAGGTGAGTTGTATCAGTCAGCCGGGTTAAAGTTTGAAACTTTGTTTTCGATTCAAGAAGTTCAGGAACGCTATCGACAACTGGCGAATTCATGAATATCTCAATATATACGATTTAGTTAGAGACTAAAACATATATTCATGTAATCTAGATCCAAAAACCCCCGATATGGGGGATTTTGCATTAAAGCCAGCAGCGGGATTTGAACTCGCGACCTTCCGATTACAAGTCGGATGCACTACCACTGTGCTATGCTGGCAATTTTATTGATTACTCTAAGTAGCAACCACAATTTCTTATTGTACCATAATCAATTTATTTGTCTAGCTGTAATTGCTAAAAAATATCTCCCTCTTCAGAAATAAGGCTAGAAGACTAGAGATTTGCACCTGGACAGTTTAGTTGGCGTTGCAATTGTGATGAAACAGAAACGAATACGGATAAAGTTGATAAATTAATATCCATACCAAAAGCTAACTCAAATCCTGGGCTGAACGCAAAAATATCTCGTCAGTTCCAAAACTGTGTTTTCTTAGCACGGCTGAATAAAGGGACAGAAATATATAATTATTTTTTACAGATTATAAGCATGGCAGCATTGCTCGGACGAGATTTATTAAGTCTAGCGGACATCACTCCTACTGAACTTCAAGAACTCCTGCAATTAGCAACTCAACTGAAATCACAACAGTTGAAGTTACAGTGTAATAAAGTCTTGGGGTTGTTGTTCTCCAAAGCTTCAACTCGCACGCGGGTAAGTTTTACTGTGGCGATGTACCAATTGGGTGGACAGGTAATCGATCTCAACCCTAATGTCACTCAAGTTAGTCGCGGGGAACCTTTACAGGATACGGCGAGGGTGTTAGACCGATATCTGGATATTTTGGCAATTCGCACTTTTGCCCAGCAGGATTTAGAAACTTTTGCTCACTATGCCAAGATTCCGGTGATTAATGCGCTTACTGATGCAGAACATCCTTGTCAGGTATTGGCGGATTTATTAACGGTTCAAGAAAGCTTTAACACCCTTGCTGGGTTAACTTTAACCTACGTGGGTGATGGGAATAATATGGCTAATTCTCTGATGTTGGGCTGCGCTTTGGTGGGGATGAATGTCAGAATTGCCACCCCTAGCGGATATGAGCCAGATTCTAAGATTGTAGAACAAGCAAGAGCGATCGCTAATAACAAAACGGAAGTCCTTGTTACTCACGATCCAGAATTAGCAGCTAAGGGTTCTACTGTACTTTATACTGATGTTTGGGCAAGTATGGGGCAAGAATCTGAAGCCGATAATCGGATGCCAATTTTCCAGCCTTACCAAATTTCGGAACAGCTATTGAGTCTTGCTGATCCAGAGGCAATTGTTTTACACTGCTTACCAGCCCATCGTGGTGAAGAAATTACTGAGGCAGTTATTGAAGGTTCTCAATCAAAAGTTTGGGAACAGGCAGAAAATCGCTTACACGCTCAAAAAGCTTTGCTTGCGAGTATCTTAGGGGCAGAGTAAGGGAATAGGGCACAGGGGATAGGGTATAGTTTTCTTCCTTGTAACCTCTAACCTGTAACCTGTACCCTGTAATATTCTTATTTGTCAAAAGGCAAAAGAGAAGAAAATAATTTTGCTTTTGCCTTTCATAATTTTTACTTTTCTCTTGTTATGGGAAGTTTTTTGTAGTACTAATGTTCTAGAGACATTAATAATTACTTCCCGCAAATTTATGGAACGTCTAACGGAAGCTCAACAAGAACTTTACGAATGGTTGGCAGAATACATCAGAACGCACCAGCATTCGCCTTCAATTAGGCAAATGATGCAAGCGATGAACTTGAAGTCACCAGCACCAATTCAAAGTCGTTTAGAACATTTACGCACTAAGGGATATATAGAATGGACTGAAGGACAAGCGCGAACGATTCGGATTTTACGTCCTGTTAAGCAAGGTGTACCAATTTTAGGCACGATCGCTGCTGGTGGTTTAATAGAACCGTTTACTGATGCTGTAGATCATTTAGACTTTTCTAATTTCGATTTACCTCCCCAAACCTACGCTTTGCGCGTAGCTGGCGATAGTATGATTGAAGATTTAATTACTGATGGTGATGTGGTATTTCTGCGTCCAGTAGCAGAACCAAATCATTTAAAAAATGGCACTATCGTCGCCGCGAGAGTAGATGGATTCGGTACAACTTTAAAACGTTTTTATCGCCAAGGCGATCGCGTTACCCTCAAACCAGCAAATCCTAAGTACAATCCCATTGAAGTCAGTGCTATGCAAGTACAGGTGCAAGGTTCTCTCATTGGTGTTTGGCGCGGTTACAACTGAGTAATGGGGAGTGGGGAATGGGGAATAGGGAATGGGGAATGGGAAAGATAAGTACCAATGACCAATGACCAATGACCAATGACTAAATGAATATGTACCTGACGCAAAATCCAGTGCAGCAGCTGCCCACTTTCCGGTTGAAATTACCATTTGCCAGGGAAAGTAAGGGCAGTTATTATACTCCGCAACCATTACCAGGATGCCCAAGAATGCCTCCGTCTCTGCAATTGCGGCAATATCAGCGACAAGCGATCGCTAGCTGGTTTACCAACAATGGCAGAGGGACGCTGAAAATGGCTACTGGTAGTGGTAAAACGATTACCGCATTAGCGATCGCTTGTGAATTATATCAGCAGATTAATTTACAAGTTTTATTGGTGGTATGTCCCTATCGCCATCTCGTCACCCAATGGGCGCGAGAATGTGAAAAATTTAATTTGCAACCCATTTTAGCTTTTGAGAATCTACGCACTTGGCAAAGTCAACTTTCGACGCAAATTTATAATCTGCGTTCTGGTTCTCAACGGTTTGTCACGGTGATTACTACGAACTCGACATTAATTGGAGATGGGTTTCAGTCTCAACTCAAATATTTTCCCGCCAAAACTTTAATTATTGGTGATGAGGCGCACAATTTAGGCGCACCCAAGTTAGAAGAAAGTTTACCGCGCACTGTAGGATTGAGATTGGCTTTATCTGCCACACCGGAAAGATATTTTGATGATTTTGGTACGCAATCTTTATTTGATTATTTTGGCCCAGTTCTCCAACCAGAGTTTACTTTGAGAGATGCGATCGCTCAAGGGGCTTTGGTACATTATCTGTATTATCCGGTGTTGGTAGAGTTAACTGAAGCAGAAAGTATTGCCTATTTAAAGTTAACTAAAAGAATTGGGCGATCGCTACTTTATCGGGATAAAGAAAATGGACAAGCGGGATTTGAAGACAATGAAGATTTAAAGCCATTATTGATGCAAAGGGCAAGGTTAATTGGTGCAGCGGAAAATAAATTAAATGCTTTACGGGATTTAATGGCAACTCGCCGCGAAACTAGTCACACTCTTTTTTATTGTAGTGATGGTTCCCAAGATGCAGGGCAACGTTCATCGCTACGCCAACTCAAAGCTGTTGCTAAAATTCTGGGAGTGGATTTGGGGTATAAGGTAAGCACCTATACAGCTCAAACAACTTTACAAGAAAGGGAAATATTACGTCATCAATTTGAAAGTGGAGAATTGCAAGGTTTAGTCGCAATTCGTTGTTTAGATGAAGGTGTTGATATTCCAGCAATTCAAACGGCGGTGATTTTATCAAGTTCTGGAAATCCTCGCCAATTCATTCAACGACGGGGGCGAGTTTTACGTCCTCATCCTGCTAAAGAACGCGCAACGATATTTGACATGATTGTTTTGCCACCAGATTTAGATAGAGAAACTATAGAAGTTGAACGTAATCTATTGAAAAAGGAATTACGGCGCTTTGTGGAGTTTGCTGATTTAGCTGATAATGCTGGGGAAGCAAGAATGAAGTTACTTGATTTACAAAAGCGATATGGTTTATTAGATATTTGATGATAAGCCAAATTGTATTTTTTTATAAAAATTTTCGATTTTTGAAAAAAGAAGCATTAAGTATGAAATAATAAAATTATGAGTTAGATCATAATGGGATGTAAGTAGTTTTAAAAATTTCACTTACATCCCATTATCATCTAGATTGTTAATATTAATAATAACAGAATACTATTCAATAATAAAGTCTTTTTTCAAAGAAAATTATAAATTTGAAAAAATAGTTTTAAAGATAACGCTAACAGTGGCTTGACGGAGGTAAATGCAGGACTAGAGAAAGTTAAAATATAGAAAAACTATATTTACAAACCGAAGATGTCACAAGGTGCGAATATTGATGATGTGCAAGAGCCAATAAACAGCGCTCCGCCGGAGGTGCAGCGAATTATTGAGCGAGTATGGAAGCTGGAAAAAGGCAGGCTAGATAAGAAGATTAACAGCCATATAAATGATAATATTTTGGACATTATTAAGGAAGAGGTGCGATGAAGCTGACTTCAATCAAGCTATGCAACTTTCGCTCCTTTTATGGTACAACACCAGAGATGCTCCTGGCTGGTGGAGATGTTCAGAACACAACGATTATTCATGGTAATAATGGCTCTGGAAAAACCAGTTTACTAAATGCCTTTACTTGGGTATTATATGAAAAATTTAGTGCAGCATTTGCATCAATAGAACAGTTAGTAAATAAGCGTGCGATCGCAGAGGCTCAAAAAGGTCAAGCTGTAGAATGTTGGGTAGAGATTGGCTGGGAACATGAAGGTAAACGCTATCGAGTTAAACGCGCCTGTCGGGGTTATAAAAACGAAGGTGATTTTGACGCTGGCAAAACTCAATTAACTATGTGGGTTGGTGCGGATGATGGCAAATGGAATATACCAACTCAGCAACCAGACGATATAATTAATCAAATTTTACCCGCTACTTTACATCAATATTTTTTCTTTGATGGCGAACGAATTGAAGAAATAGTTCGTTCTGACAAAAAAGCTGAAATTGCCGAAGCTACAAAGATTTTCTTAGGTGTGGAAGTAATCAACCGTTCCATCAGACATTTGGGAGATGCTAAAAAAGTTCTAGAAAATGAGTTAAAAGCGATTGGTGATTCTGAAACCAAACAACTATTACGACAGCAAGAAAAAATAGAACGCGAACGCGAACGCATTAGCAAACGGCAAGCTGAAATTAAAGAAGAGTTAGAATATCAACAAACTTTTAAAAAAGAGACAAGTAACCGTTTGCGAGAACTGAGCGCTGCTAAGGAATTGCAAGAAAGATGGCAGGATTTAGAATCACAGAAAGCGGCAAACCAAGAAGAATATAAAAAAACTAAAGAAGCACTGAAAAAAGTTATCTCCGCACGGGGTTATACAGTTTTGCTTTCAGAAACTACATCTCAGTTCCGAGGAATTATCAATGATTTGAAGCAGCGCGGCGAGTTGACATCAGGAATTTCACGAGAATTTGTGAATGATTTACTCAATTCTCAGCGCTGTATTTGTGGCGCAGAGTTACACGAGGGTAATCATTCTCATACTCATGTAAGTACGTGGTTAAATAAAGCAGGTTCCTCGGCGGTGGAAGAAACTGCAATTCGGATGATAGCTCAAGTAGATGAAATTGATAAGCAAGCTATAGGATTTTGGGAGGAGGTTGATAGAGAACAAAGTAGAATTAATCAGTTAAGGCAAAGTATATCTCAAATAGAAGGCGATTTAGACAATATTCAAGAACGGTTACGAAAAGACGCTAATGAAGAAATTAGCAGTTTGCAAAAACGTTTAGATGAAATTGAAAGTAAAATTGATGAGTTAAATCGAGAACAAGGTGCAAATCAGCAGCAAATTGCTCAACTTACAACTGAAATTGAAGGTTTAAATAAACAAATTGCCAAGCAAAAGCTGAATGAAGACAAGCAAACTTTAGCACAACGACGAATTAACGCTACTCAAGATGCAATCGAACGGTTAACGGAAGTTAGAAATCGTCAAGAACAGCAGTTTCGCCTGCAATTAGAAAAGCGAGTACAAGAAATATTCATGGAGATTTCTGTGACTCCATATATTCCTAAAATTAGCGATAAATATGAACTGACATTAGTAGAAAATACTACAGGAATAGAAGCACCCGTTGCAGCATCCACGGGCGAAAATCAAGTTCTCAGTTTATCCTTTATAGCCAGTATTATTGACAAAGTGCGGGAATGGAGTGAGAAGCGGAAAATGATGATGATTCCCGATAGTAGTACTTTCCCAATTGTGATGGATTCACCCTTTGGTAGTTTAGATGAGAATTCGCGGCGACACATTGCGAAGACAATTCCCCAATTAGCGAATCAATTGATAGTTTTAGTAACTAAAACTCAGTGGCGGGGTGAAGTAGAAGCAGAAATGACAAATAGAATTGGGAGAGAATATGTGCTTACGTATTATTCATCTAAGCCGGATTGCGAACAAGATTATATTGAGTTGGGTGGCGAAAGATATCCTTTGGTGAAACAAAGTCCGAATGAGTTTGAGTATACTGAAATTATCGCGGTTGAACGGGATGGGTAATTATTTACGCAGAGGCGCAGAGACGCAGAGGTTTTTTAGTTAGAGTTGAGAAAAAGGGAGGAATGAAATTATGGTTGCGAGTCCAGACAGAAATTATATGTCTCCCCAGGAATACCTGGAATGGGAAGAACGCCAAGAAATTAAATATGAATATATTGATGGTGAAGTTTTCGCCATGACTGGGGGTACTCTTTCCCATACAACTATTGCTTTAAACTTAGCTTCAGCGTTAAAAATTCATCTAAGGGGGAGTGGGTGTCTTCCCTTTATGGCGGATGCGAAAGTAGGTGTATCTGAGAAAGGGCCTTTTCATTATCCCGATGTTGTAGTGAGTTGCGATGAACGGGATAAACAGGCTATTCAATTTCTCCAATATCCTTGTTTAATTGTTGAAGTTCTATCCCCAAGTACGGAAGCTTACGATAGAGGTAAAAAATTTACGCGGTATCGTCGCATTCAAACTTTGCAAGAATATGTCCTCATTGATGCTGAAAAAATTGGTTTAGATTGCTTCCGGTTAAATGATAGAGGACTCTGGGAGTTACATCCTTATGAAGAAGGGGATGAGGTTCATTTAACTAGTGTTGATTTTAAATTTCCTATTTCTTTGGTTTATGAAGATGTTCAGTTTGCAATATAAATTTTGGAGAAACGAACCGCCAAGGCGCAGAGAACGCGGAGAAAAGCGATCGCCCGCATACTAGTATAAAATAATGCGTTAATAATTACTATCACTTCCAACTTTCGGTTAAAATAGCAACAATGTAGATATTAAAACAATGGCTGAAACTGGCAGAATCAGGGTTGCTAAAGATAAAGCTGAGTTGGTTAAGGATTTAACATCTTCAGATGGTGGAACAGGGCCTTTTAATACTTTTGCCGATGTCATTGTATTTGCAGCAGCTTTGGGCGCAAAACATAAAAGGCGGGTGGCTTTGGGAGAGATTTCTAAAAGGGAACCATCGCCAATACCCCAAGAACAGTTTATAGTCAGAGGATATAATACGGTAATAAATTTAATAGCAATTGCTGAAACTCAAGAGATTAAAGTTTTATCTCTGGACGAAGGAAACAATAACGAAAAACGTAATTATATTTTTGAAGAATATGCCAATGGTGGACTTGAAATCTTACAATCAGAAATCCGGGGTGCAGTAGATTATTCTGAAAGAATTTTATTGATTCTCAGTCATGAAAGGTTTCAAGATAACTCCCAAGAAGAGGATTTTGATTTAAGCAAATTTCTTTCATAGCTTAATAATTACCAACGGATTGAGTAAGTACTTATGATTTATATAAAAATAAAATAATAATGAGTAAAGCACAACAGCCATTACATCAGCGAAGTTTAGTTTATTACTGTGAATGCTTTTCTAATATTAAGGTATATAAAAGTATAAAAAAGGGTGATGCTCTTAATAAACCCATATTACTTTTATCTATAATTGACCTAATTACACAAGATTTAATAACAGATAATCGTATTACAATATCAGATGAATTGATTGATATATTTAAGAAGTATTGGGAAGTACTTGCTTCTAGTACTTTTAAGGGAAGTGATTTTGCCCTTCCTTTTTTTCATCTAAAAAATGATCAAGGGAAATTTTGGCATCTTAAGTATAGTTCGGAATATGATGGTGGTCGTCCGCAAACAATTCCCAAACTCAAGGAAGATGTTGATTATGCATATTTGGATGATGAACTATTTAATTTTATTCAAGATGAAATTTCTAAACAAATATTAATTGATGCACTTGTTTCAGCTTGGCTACCATCTGAAGATAATACGATAGAAAGTTTTTTAAACATTAACCAAAATTTTGAAGATGCACCTTTACAAATAGACAAAACTATTGAGTCTAGTAATTTAGATCCTAATGCTAGATGGAGATTAAAAAAAGCATTAATTAGAAATGCTTTTTTCAGGAAAGCCATTATAAGTATTTATGATTACAAATGTGCTTTTTGTGGACTTAAAGTAACTAAATCTGTAACTCAAAACATCGTTGAAGGCGCACACATAAAGCCATTCTCACAATTCTATGACAGTAGAATTCATAATGGAATAGCACTGTGTAAAAACCATCATTGGGCATTTGATAGGGGTTGGTTTGCTGTAGATGAGCAATACAAAATTATAGTTAGTAATGATTTGGAAGAAGCATCTCCCCATAGTAAACCTATGAAAGATTTTCATGGTGAAACAATACTTCTACCAAATACAGAGCAACATTTTCCAGAACTGGAAGCGCTGCAATGGCATCGCCAAAATATATTTCAAGCATAATTACAGGACAGGTGGAAGTCCTACCGCTTTCGGTTCAACAAACTTGCCATCAAAACCTATAGTTTTATCTTCCACAGTCCTAGCATCTGCCAAAGCCTTACGAAGTTCAGCACGTTCCATCTGTTCCTGAATTCCACCCAGAATGTAAACCAATAACTTCGCGGCTAAATCTCGTCCAGCAACCTGCACCCGCTTTTTATTCGGGTCATACAAAACCCCATACCAGAGAGATTGGGGATATTCCATACCACTAAAACCACCTTGCTGGTCAAACTTCCGCAGTTTCTTAAAAATATCTGCTAGGGAAAAACCTTTTTTAAAAACCAAAATCCCTAAAGCTTGCGCTAATGCAACTTGAGCAACTGGACGGAAAAGCATATTTCCTTCACCTCCATCTTTCTCAAAGCTGAAGCGCCGTAAAGCTGGTGTATCCTCGTGTTCTAAAATTTTATAACTGGAAAGACTAGCCAAAGAATCAAATAGCTTTTTAAATTCCTCAATTCCCTGCTCAATTTCTTCATCCTCTGGACGCATGGGAATTAGACCTTTTTCTAAAGGTTTCCAATGAGGAAACTTATGAACCAAATATCGCTCAGACATATCTTGTAGAGCTTGTAAAGTCGTCAAAACTGTAGAATTGGAAGCGACTGTTGCACTATTCCAATTAACACGGGGATTGCGCTCTTGTCGTTGTTCTAATAGTGGATGTGTAACTGCAATTTTTCTAGCAACGATCGCAAAACCATCATCTTCATTCAACTGTGTTAGTTGCCCTTTAGTCAAGGGTGCAGCCATCAGGTTCACATGAACAAAAATCGACCTCACCCTGCGCCTCGCCTCGGTGCGAGTTTCCCCAGCCGCTACCGCACAGATAAACTCAATACCAATTTTTTCCTTGGGTAAATTTTGCAAGTAAGCAAGGTCTACTTGGTATTTTTCTATCAAATCATTTACTGTAATAAAACTGTCATCAGCACCTTTATCTTTTTTATAGCGCTGGAGTTTACGAGTTTTAATTAACTCCATCAACCCCTGAACCCCCATTAATCGGTGTTGCCCATCTAGTGCATAAATGGTTACATCATCCTCAGAAATATTTAGCAGACCTACCTTACCGTCTTTATCTAGAGGTATAAAATCAGTCGTAGACTTGGTGGCGCGTCCTTCACTATCCCACTCAGCAGCTTTGGGATTATCCACCCACGGTTGATTAATTACTACTAGCACCGGTGGAAACTTATGGTTGTGTCGAGCCGCTAAATACTGCACTAGCGGCGCTTGACGTGACCAATCAAGGGGACGCTGTTGAATTTCATCAATGCTATCGGCGTCAATCTCGACATTATCAGTCTCAGGATTATACTTTTTTTGAAACAGAGGTAAGCCAGAGGCGAAGTGAACCCGACCTGCAAACCATTCCAAGGTAACAGAGCTAACATAAGCCTCAGTACCACCCATTTCGGTTTTTTGAACGAGAATTTGATCTTTTCTTCCTAAAAACTTCTCCAGGAGTAAAGCTAGTACCTGTTTTTCCTTGTTCTCCCGTTCTAGGTACTCTCTAGCAATGTCAGCCGTTGGGTCAGATGCACTATCTTTCATGTTAAATTTTAAAAACAGAATAAGATTATGTCGTTTAATTATCCAAAAAACTGGATATTAGTAGTAAAGTTTTTAAAAACTTTTTTCAACGTATTTTGTAAATTTTGTCTGTGTAGCCCGAATATTAAGCCAGTGTTTCCAGAGAGAAGGAGAAATGACTACAGCACAACAACCAGAAAATAAAATTCAGCAAACACGTACTGTAGCAGAGTTAGTGGACTATATCCAAGCTCTCACCACTGAAATTCAAGAATTGTATTGTTTAGATGAGATACCTTGGGTGGTGGGCTATTCAGGTGGCAAAGATAGTACTGCTACCTTACAGCTTATCTGGAATGCGATCGCAGGACTCCCCCAGGAAAAGAGAACTAAAACAATCCATGTTATTACAACTGACACGCTGGTAGAAAACCCTGTAGTCTCTGTTTGGGTACGTAACTCTTTAGAACAGATGAAAGTTGCTGCTAAAGAGCAAGAAATGCCAATTGAACCCCATTTACTTTATCCTGCAATTAAGGATACCTTTTGGGTAAACTTAATTGGAAAAGGCTACCCAGCGCCGCGAAACAGATTTAGATGGTGTACTGAACGCCTTAAAATTCAACCATCTGACAGCTTTATCCGTGCAGTTATTAGGTCTAGTGGTGAAGTAATTCTTGTCTTAGGTACGCGTAAGGCTGAAAGTACAAAACGCGCCGCGACGATGGCTAAACATAGAGAATCGCGGGTACGCGATCACATAAATACTAATCCCAACCGACCTAACTCATTGATTTATCTTCCTATTGAAGATTGGCGTACTGATGAAGTTTGGATTTACTTAAATCAGTGGCAAAATTCTTGGGGATATAGCAATAAAGACTTATTTATTATGTATCGAGGTGCAACAGCCGATAATGAATGTCCGCTAGTTGTTGATACTTCTACTCCTAGCTGTGGTGATTCTCGATTTGGCTGCTGGGTTTGCACAATCGTTAGTAAGGATAAATCGATGGAAGCGATGATCCAAAATGATGAAGAGAAAGAATGGATGCAGCCTCTATTGGATATTCGCAATGAATTAGATATTAAAGAAGACTGGGACAAAAGAGACTTTAGAAGAATTTGGGGAGATGTCCAATTATTTGAACGTGATAAAGATGGGGAAAAAACTGTTGTACCAATACCAGGGCCTTACACTAAATATTGGCGGGAACATTGGCTCAGACGATTATTAGAAGCGCAAACAAAAACCCGTCGGACAGCGCCAGAAAATATGCGCGACATCACCCTAATTACTCTAGAAGAAATGAGCGAAATTCGCCGCATTTGGCTAGAAGACAAACACGAATTTGATGATAGCTTACCCCGGATTTATCAAGAAGTGACAGGCGAAGAATTTCAAGACCCCCGCCCTGGTGCAGACTATAGCCTATTAGGTCGTGATGAATGGATAGTATTAGAAGAAATCTGTGAAGGTGACGCGATGCACTTGGAACTCATGGCGAAATTGTTAGACACAGAACGCCAGTATCGCAAAAAGACTCGTCGCGTGGGGATATACGATACGTTAGAAAAATGTTTTAATACGAGTTCCCGTTCTCCAGAAGATGCGATTAAAAATGCTCGTTTGAAACGTGAATTAAGCGAAGCAGTTAGTCAAGGTGATGTTGCAAAAGTCAAGCAGATGACTTTGGGCGATGTTGCAGCAATCAATGAAATAGATGAAGGTAAAACTGAAAGTGATGAAGAGGTAACTTGGGCAAGTATGAAATTTAAAAAGGAAAATTCAGAATAATAGAAGACGGGAGTCAACCAAACTACTTTAAAGAACGCTTGACAAAGTTGGGTTATCTTAAAAAAAGCGAGGTTCTATGATTCAAGCTATACACAAATTAGTAACTTTTGAAGATTTTGCAGCTTGGCGGCCTGAGGGTGGGAGATACGAATTACATGATGGCGTGATTGTTGAAATGGCACAAACAGTGGGAGATCATGAGGATGTTGTTGGTTTTTTGGCACTAAATATATCTATCGAAATTGGGCGACAAAAACTTCCTTACTTCATTCCAAAAACTGTATTAGTCAAGCCATCTGAAAGTGAATCAGCTTATTCACCAGACATCTTAATAATCAATCGACCAAATTTAGTGAATGAGCCTTTATGGAAAAAAGAATCAACTGTATCTCAAGCTACATCTATTCCCTTAGTTATTGAAGTTGTTAGTACTAATTGGCGAGATGATTACTACAAAAAATTAGCTGATTATGAAGCTATAGGTATTCCCGAATATTGGATTATAGATTACGCGGCTATAGGTGCTAGGAAGTTTATTGGCAATCCTAAGCTGCCTACTATATCCATTTATCAATTAATTGATGGTGAGTACCAAGTTACTCAATTTAAAGGCGATAACCATATTGTCTCGCCTACTTTCCCAGAATTGAATTTAACCGCCGAACAGATTTTTCAAGCTGGAGGTGTGCAAATCTAGCCACGCTTACCAACAACGAGACAGATACAATCGCATTTCTTAACAGTTAGTGATGGTATTATCTATATTTCATAGACAATATTTTTATCAATGCGTCAGACAAAACCATCTAATTAATTTTATCTGATTCCTTTCATCACAAACTTTCTGCTTCTGCGATCGCTGTCGAACTCATGTTAATCTTAAAAATCAATGATATTTCTTGAACTCGTTCTACAAAACTTTGGCCCCTACAGTGGCAAACAGGTAATCAATCTTAACCCAAAAATTGATGAGGAAAGCTCACACCCAATTATCTTATTAGGTGGGATGAATGGCGGCGGAAAAACCACACTTATGGATGCCATTCGTCTCGCCCTTTATGGCCCCCGCGCCCAATGTTCTACCCGTGGTAATTTAAGTTATAGCGATTTTCTCAATCAATGTGTTAACAACAAAATAGATCCAGTTGCAGACACTCGTATTGAATTACTTTTTGAACATATTGAAAACGATAAGCCAATAAAATACCGTGTTGTGCGTAGTTGGACAAAAAACCCTAAAGACGGTAAAGATACATTAGGTATTTTAGGCGACAGTGATACATGGCCTGATGCTTTAGTTAATATCTGGGATGAATATATTGAAAATCTTTTACCGTTAGGTATTTCTAACTTATTTCTCTTTGATGGTGAACAGGTTAAAGAACTCGCAGAACAGGAAATACCACCACCAGTTGTAGTAGATGCAATTCGCGGACTTTTAGGACTAGAGTTAGCAGATCGTTTAGCAGTTGATTTAGATATTTTAGTTAATCGTAAACTTAAAGAAGTTGGTAATAGTAAGGATTTAGCAAATTTAGAGGAAATTGAAACTAGGTTAACCCAACAGCAAGAAGATTATCAAACAACAGAAGAGAAAGTAGAAACTCTCAAAAATCAGGTAGAAGAGTTAGAACAAAAGCAGCAAGAAGCCTTTGATAAATTTATTTCTGAAGGTGGGAAGATTGCAGCCGAACGCAATCAATTAGAACTACAACAGAATACAAAGACTGCGGAAATCGAACAAGTACGTCAGTCAATGTGTGAATTAGCGGCTGATGTTTTACCTTTGGCATTAATTCCCAATTTGCTTATTCAGGCGCAAGCACAGGGAGAAAAGGAATTTCGCCATCAACAGATACAAATTTCTAAAGATTTGTTAATTGAGCGAGATCAGCGCTTACTTACTTGGCTCAATCAAGTCGAAATTTCCACGATAGAAATTGAAAAAATCCAATCATTTTTAATCCAAGATGTAGATAGTCTATATGCAAAGACTCTCCAGACAGAAGCACCTTGGTTATTAGCTGATGATGAAACTTTAAGTCAGCTAGATAATCTGATATATCACTTACAAAATTCTAAACTTTCTGCAAAAGAGAAATTAGCTATTCTCAAAAATAAAGAAGAAGAAATTCATACTCTAGAAAGGCAAGTGCAAACAGCAGCAGCACCAGAAGATTATACAAAGCTGCGTCAAGCACTAGAAGCAGCACAAAATCAAGTTGTTGAAGCTAAAGCAAATTACGAAACAATCCGCCGCCGTTTAGCTGAATTAGAAACTATTATTGCCAAGTCAAAGAGAGAATTAAGTGATTATACTGTAGAAAATATTAAACATAAAAATAGCGAACATATTATTACGTCAGCAGCGAAAGTTCAAAACACACTCAAGATTTTTCGTGAAAAGTTAACCCTGCGAAAACTCAATAAATTAGAAGAGGAAGTGAAAAATTGCTTCCTTTATCTTCTCCACAAATCAGACTTAGTGCATCGCATCACTATTGATACTAAGACTTTTAGCCTTTTGCTTTACGATTTAAATGGTAAACCAGTCCCTAAACATCGTTTATCAGCAGGTGAAAAACAATTACTTGCGATCGCCTTCCTCTGGGGTTTAGCGAAAGTCTCTGGACACCGCTTACCAGTAGCCATCGATACGCCACTAGGTAGACTAGACTCCTCTCACCGCAGTAACTTAGTTGAACGTTACTTTCCATCCGCCAGTCATCAAGTAATTTTGTTATCTACGGATACTGAGATTGGCAAAAAAGAAGTAGAAACACTGCGAGAAAACGAAGCGATCGCCCGCGAATATCTCCTCAAATACGACTCCTCCACCCGCCAAACAACAGTAGTAGAAAATCAATATTTTTGGTGATTCTTTTAGTGGGATATAGTATTTACTTTGTCTCCACATAAATTTCTCTACCAAACTGCCTAAATTCATCATCGAGATAATATAGCGAATTTCGGATTGCTTGGCGTAGTTTACAAGCGGGTTCCAGGCAATCGCGATCGTAGTCCATTAATGTTAATTCTAAATGAGGATAGAGAATTTTTAGAAAACCCGATGCTGATTTGAGAATAGCATTTTGGTCACGAATAGTCACATTTTTGGCAAATTTAGTATGCTGTTCTACGTAGAACCTGAAGCGATTGTCTTGGCGTAGAGATAGCAATACTTCACCAAAGAAATCCATTTTTAAACCAACTTGAGAAGCTACCATTTCTTTTTGAAACTTCGGAATTTTCCAACCGGGAATGATACCAGATAATCGGTCTAATAATGCAGTTTCAGCAAAAAACTTGGGGAGGTTAGCAATTAAATTATCTTCATTGCGTGGTTCTAATTGCTCGTCTAATTCAATATTAGCTAGCATCACTAACCCGCAGTCACTAGAAATATCTGCAAAACCAGAGCGATTATAACGACCACTAGCCAGATAATTTTTAAGTGGCCCAATCACCTCTTCAGGATTATCGAAGGTTAAACTTTGAACTTCATCTAAAACCACAACTTCATGACGACCGAGTAACCCAACTTCTTTAGTTCTGCCGTTGATAAACAATTGAGCAGGAGTAACTTTACCACCACTAATCAAAGTAACTTTACTACTGATATTTTCAAAAAAGAAGCTTTTTCCAGTACCTTTAGGAGCTAATTCTATGACATGATAATTAGCTTCCACTAATGGTAATAACCTAGCCAAAATCCATGTTTTAGCTTCCTGCTGATAACTGGGATGCTGGGGGTTAAAACCCATTGAGCAAAATATTAAATCCCGCCATTGTTGTGTATTGAATTTTGCCCGACATTCCGCATAGCCTTGTAAATCAACTTGTGAACATTGAAATGGTTCAAAATCCATCACTTCCACTTTGCCATCGGGAAGCATAGCCAGAGTAATTTTGCCCCATATCCCTTGGCGTAGCAGTATTTTATAACGTTCGACAATATCAGTCGCAATGCTACATTCAGTCAAGTTTAATGCAGGAATTTGTGCTAATGGTTCAGGAATTACTCTTCCTCCCTGTTCTAATTTAATGCGAACCTGCATTAAAGCAATGAGTTTTCGGATTTCCCCTTGAGTGAGGTCAAAAATAATTTCATTACGGTCATCTTTCTGGGGAAAGGCTTTTTTAATAAAACTATTGATTTTCTCTAATTCGATTGATGTAAGTGTTCCTGATCCGGGCACTATTTTATCTAATAACCATTCAGCTACAAAACTAGGTACGCCAATAGAACTTAGTCCACTAGATGGTAGTCTAGTTTTATCAATACAGAGATTTCCGAAAACCTCACGAACCAAATCGTTATTATAGGTTGTTGCTTCCCAAGAATTCATCTATATCAAATCCACTACTATATATTTGGTTAATAATAATTTTTGAGTCAGGAGTGAGAGCAGTGCTTTCAATTTCAGCATAGGCAAACCTAAAAGTTAAATTGCCAGTTAAAGATAAGTTATTTCCCGGATAATTTGGGGGCAATGTGGGTATTTCAGGAAGTATTACCTGAAAACTGAAGCGCTGATTAGCAAGAATTTCCTGTTTTAATAATTTTCCCTGCTGAAAATCAGGTAGTTCGTGAATATATAGGCAAAGGTCTGTTAGCGGCACTGAGTTAGGATTCTCAATAGTAATTTCCAGTTCTCCTGCCTGTCTGGGTTTGCCTTCACCAAAGCAAAAAACCAGCACAGGAAGACGTTGGATCGATTTTCGCAGAACAGATACGCCGACCACAATTTCTTCGGGAAATAGCCCACCGTGAGAACCGATGATTTTTTGATTGCTAGTGTAGCTAAAAGAACCTAAGCTGGTGGAGCCTTTAACAATACTAATATCGTGAGGAAGACCGTAGCGATCGCCTTCTAAAACCACAAACCTAGTATCATCAGTTTTACCAATCGCCATTCTCCCCTTAGCTTCCAGTTCTGGAGGGCAGTGGGTGATTTTTTCGGAAGTACCCATCATTTGACCATGATCGCTGGCAATAACGATTCTGAGTGCATCTGGATTGGGGTATTGTTGCAAACAGTAATCAATTTTCTTGGCAATGCCTTCTAGGGTATGGGGACGGTCAAGTTCGTAAAGGCTTTGCCAGTCTTTTTGAGTGTGATAAAGACTATCAAAGATATCTGTATCCCAGCAATACAACTTAGAAGTCTTTTTTCTCAAAGCGCTGTAAAGTTTGTCAACTTGTCTATCTGTATAACGTTTGCCCATACCCATTTTCACAAAAGCTTTGCCAGCATCAGCAACCCAAGCAGAATCACTGGGCAACAATTGAGCATATAGGCTCCATTTGGCATACTCTGTTTTAGTGGGCAAAATACTAAATCGAGGCTCAATGGCAGTTTCTACAGCCAGTTTGTAATTATTCGTTAGTAAAGACAAAAGTTCTAGATGATCTAACCATCCTAAGCCATCGACCACAACCCAAAAAACAGGACTATCTTGGCAAAGATTTTGTACTTTTGATGCAACGCTGTAGTTGAGGTAGGAATTTTCTACTGAGTCTACCTGCATCTGGGGATAGTGCTGAAGCATCCACTCAACAAAGCTATCCGCCAAACTATCACTAATTTTTGGTGCAACGGCAGGTTGCTTAATAACTTCCCAGCGACGGAAAGGCAGGTAATCTTTTGTTGCCCAAGCTAAAGCTTGCCCAGGAGTAGCATCTAAAGCCAGGGGTTGGGGGGGATGTTGATTAAGACTTAATTCTTGCTTCTGCTGAGGGCTAAGATAAGGGATAACTTTGGCTTCCCTGACTTGATTAATCCAGTTAGGTCGATTGCCAAGAACCTTGTAAGCACAATTTGCAATTCGCTCCATACCTACTTGGTTTGCAAGCATTAGGGTATCCAGAACTTTACCTTCGGTGCGAGAGATGAGTTGTTCCCAGTAGTTGTCAAACTCTTGTCTGAGGAAGTCGGGAACTGGCAAAGGATACTTGCCAATGTCGTTGAAGACTGGTTCTGCTATGCCTAACCAGCGACGTAGGAACAATAATTTATCTTCGGTCTGGTAATAGTTTGCTAACTCATGTTCCTTGAAACGTTGCTGCCAAACTCGCTCTAGGGGTTTGTACTCTTCTGGAATTGGAATTGACAACCAAGTGGCGAGATGTGAAATGGAAGGTTCAGCAAACCATATTTGTCCATTACTGTTAGTAATGTTGTCTGCCAAAAAGTAGGCAATGGGGTTGTCTTGGGGATAAGAATCTAACTTGGTAGCTAGAATCAGTAGTTGCTCGTCAGTCCAGTCATGGGGTAACGGTACATTAGCAAACAATTGTCCTAGTATGTAGCGGGGATGCTGCTTAATCTCCGTGATTTCCTCACTTCTATTCCACGATCGCAGCCAAGTTTCTGCCCATTTGCATAATCGCTCACCTCTTACCCAGCAAGGATCGGCACTGACACCAAAGAACTGTATCCATTCCACCTCTGTTGTAATTTGGATATAGCCGGAGGGAATATCGTATAATCCAGTAGGGTCTAATATGATATGTTTATCGCTCATCCGTCTTTTCTGAGAGAATTTGCCCTAACCTCTCGTACACCTTTTGTTGCTCTAAACGGGGAAGTTGCCGTAACAGTACGAAAATTTGATTGGTTATATCTTTCTTCTGTTCCTCAACGCATTGACGTTCTATATTCTCTAGTAATTGAATTTCTGTAACACTAATTAAGCTAATATAATCAGATTTTTCAGCTTGAATTTGCTCAAGTAGATTGTTTGCTACCTCTAGTTTCTCGGCATCATCAACCGATTGGTTTATTTGAGTACAACTATTTTCTAAATCTTTGACCCATTGCTGGGCAGCAGCTTGTTTTTGTTGAAGAATTTGCGATTTTTTTTGTTCATATTCTTCTATTTTATGCCTAAAATTTGCTTCTAACAGAGAAATCCTCTCTTGAAAGCGGTCAGCATTATAAATATTCAACTCTCCACTAGTAATTATTGCTAAAGCATCATTACAACTGGCAATAGAATCACTTTGTAGATAGCGATTTTCTAGACTTTGTATTTGCTCTAGGTCATGCTTTAAACTCTGAATTTGTGATTGTAGTTCTTGATAATTTTCGTAATCATCCGAATCTTGAAAGACAACATCAAGCTTGGCGTATTCAGTATTAATAACATCTAATTCCGTGAGATTGTTTACTGACTGTAGTTGAGTGCGGAGATTCGCCAGACTAGAACGATCGCTAGTGATTTTGTTTTGAATTGACTGCACAATTTCAGCAAGTTCATCCTGAAATTTATCGGGATAATTGAAGCGAGATTGTAAACTTTCAATTTCTTGAAGCGCTTCTTGAGAAAGATGAATAGTTTTGATTTTTGTTGCAGAATTACGAATATTGTGCATAATTTGTGTATCTTCAGCTTGCTTTTGCCCTTCTTCTGCCTGCTGCTTAATATCTGCTAATCTCATATTGCTGGTACGCAGGGCATTTTGCAGACTCTCAATTAAGTGGGGAGGCAAGTCTGCAATTTGGTTAATTTGGTCAATAATTTGTGGAATTTCTCTTTGATAAGCATTGCAAGCTTGTTCGGTAGATAGTAATTCAGCACGCTTGTTTTCTGCTGATACAAGTTGGTCAATTTTATTACTGACCGTTTGAAATGCTTGAGAGAAGCGATCGCGTTGTTGTTGTGTTGGTAAAATTGAGTTGTTTGGCGATCGCTTCAACAGTTGCGGATAAAGTGGTAAAAGTGCTGCCAGTTGTGCATCATGAGGTAAGTTTTCCACAGCTTGCACTGGTTGGAACCACTTGTCAATTTCAGCAACCGCAGCACTCACCTGCTTTCTATTCTTAGTTAATTCTTCTTTCTGTAACTCATCCGGTTCATTAGATTCCAAAAAAGCAACAACTGCCTCCAGATACTGCTGTGCCTCATCGTAATAATTTATTAGCGATGCCGAAATTGGCATTTCTGCTTGTTGGCGACGAATTAGTTTGGACTTTTGTTTAACAATCCAGTCGTCAACAAATGCGTTGGGGTTTTGGAGAATATCTGTATTACCCCAGTCTTTTAAGGATTGTGTTTTCAACGTCAAATTTAACTTTTTGGAAGCAAGTTCGGTATAGCCCCTAAGAGATACTTCTTTGCGGTGGATTGCCAGCCATCCCGCTAGCAACATAGTAAAGTTATACTCGCTATAACCAAAAGGTGGCGCAGAAAGTACTTGCCAGATTTTTTCCAGGTCAATAACTTTTTGTGGCAATCCTTCTAAATCAGTTATTTCAGAAATTTTATCCCAAGCAGCGCGGATTTTTTCATTAATTGGTTCTTGAACAATATATTTATCAGATGTTTTCTTGAATAAACCCCATAACCGGACAAAAATCTGGTCAATAACAGTACTATAAGAACGGTCAGGCAGTGTCTGTTGACTGAGATTATCTTCTATAAAGATTTGTTTGGCAGTCCAGCCGACAATTTTTTTACCTGTGAGATGTCCTGAACGCATCTTATCGATTTCATCCACAGGAGGAACAAAGGGATATAAATCTTGTAACAGTACACTGATTACCCGTTGCGCCTTACGTTGTTCCGCAGATGGAATTTTCTCCAGTCCCACGCAATGGAAAGTGCAATCATTTAATAACCTTTTTAAGCGTGTATTGACTTCTTCTTGCCAACGCTGAAGAAGTTGTTTATAAGCTGTTCCAAATAATCTTTTGTCAGCAGCGTCAGTTTCCTCTAAAACTTTTATCTTCAAAATTATACGGGCTAAATTTCCAGTTTCTTCTATAGGAATTGCAACCGCAATACGATTTTTAATTGGTGATTTAGCTAAATAATTAGATATATTATTACGAAATGCTTGCAACTCTTCTTGAGTCTCTGCTAGCACATAAGCTAAAATTCCCTTTTGTTTGGTATCTCGGAGAGTACGATTGTTCTCTAGCGCTCTAATGAATTCATGAATACTATATATCTTGAATTCAAACCGCCAATCTTCACTGACTAACTTATTATTTTTAACAAACTGTGTAGCAATAATCTTATCATGAGACGGATATTGTTTAAGAACACTAATCTGCCCACAGTAGGCAACAACGTCATTAATTGATGTTGTCTGAGATTTGATTTTCTCTTCAATTTCTTCTTGAACACCTGTAGGGTTAATTCCTTCCCAGAACCGATAAAGCTTAATTTCTGGTCGGTGGTAAATTAAGTCTCTTTCCTTTTCTAATTTATCTAGTGCTGTCTGGAGTTTCAATTTAGTTAAACCGGTCAAAGCTACCAAAATTTCTTGATGATCTTCCCGGTCAGACTTGGTAAGGTTCTCTCCACTAGCTTCATACAAAAATAATGCTTTTATAACAATTAATTCATCAAGATTATCAGCACCTGCAACCAATTCTACAGCTTTTTTGTAGTGATTATAAACAGGATAGTTAGAAAAATTCTCAATAAAGGTATCTACTAAAGCAATGGGATAAATGTAATTAAGTTTTCCAGTATTTTCTACAGATTGAGTTGCGATAAAGTTTTTGACATAGCCTTTTATAAATTGGATAGCAGTTCGATCTTGGGTAAAGTCAAGGTTGCACAGCAGATATGCTGTAAGAGGATGGAGGGGAAAACAACCCTCAGACAAGTGGGTATAAAACTCTTGGAAAGACCAGCCTTTGTTTTTATAAATTTTAATTCTTCCCTCGAAGGCGGTTTCAGCTTCTCTTCTCAGTGTGTTATGCCATTGAGAACGAAATGTTTGCCAACTGGAGTTATTTTTTCGCAACAATAAGTTTTCTATTACTAGTTCTAAGCTAGAAGTAGGATTATCGTAGGTAGTGCCATCTTTTGGTGCAAAGCGAGTTGCTATCTTTTGGTACTCTGGTATGGCATTTGCGGAAATCCCCAATGCCCTACCAGGATGAATTTGGGTGAAACTTAGTAGAGCAATTTTTCCTTTGTAGTTTTCGCAAATGTTAGTAATATTTTGCAGTGCAGTACCCCCAGCACCTATGTCATCTGCTGCCCAAGATTTCAGATAGTAATTTAGCTCATCAAATAAAATTAAAATACCCTGATAGTGAGCGTTTTCACCAGTACAGTAATTTTTTAACAAATCTTCGAGAATTACTTGAATATTTATATCGGCAGTAAAATCAAGAGTAAATCCTGTGATTTGAAAGGCAAGTTTTTTAACAGTCGATATAACACCAGAGTTATTTTCTCTGAGTAAGCGAATGAGAGAATTTAAATCACCATCAGGATTACCAATACTTTCTAGATATTTTTCTGCTTTTACCCTATTCTCTGGATTCAAACTTTCCAAGTAGCGTAACGGTTCGCTGCATATATGTTGTGCCAAAGAATCCTGAATACCTGCTTCTTCCAGATTTTTGACGAGTTGTTGCAGAAATTGCTTCCTAATGTCGCCGCCTTGATCTCCACTAAGACAAATAACCAAATGTTGGTGGCGTTGGTTTTGTTTAAAAAGCTTCAACCCTTCAGAAATAGTCTGATTTTTGGCAAATGTCGCTTTTTCTACTTGTGACAAAATCCCTTGCACTTCCTGACTGTGGAAGGGTCTTTTGAAAAAATTGGCTACAGCGATCGCAAAATGAGATTTACCCTTACCATATTGTTGAATCATCAAATGGATATTCGGCTGATTTGGACTATGATAGCTACGACGCACCGCATCCAAAATACCAACCGTCGATAGTTCAGGTTTTGTTAAATCGTAATTAAAGATAAAACTCTCACACAAAAGCAAATTCTTTTCTAAATCATCCAACATGCCAAAGTTGACAGAACTGGCAATACTACCCTTTTCGTTAATTTCAACAAGTTGGTTGAGGAGCATAATCAATTAAAATAGCAAATGCAAGGTGATAATTATCCTGAAGGAATACGCTTAATTCGCTCTGATGACCAATTTTTGGGTGCTAGTTGCTGAGGTAACAGTATCCACAAAAGTTTTTCTAACTTCCGAGTTTCTTCCAGTTGCTTCCAAAAAAGGGTAATGTGACTGCCAGATGTCACCTGTAGATAAGTAATCAGACAATCTAACCCTTCCAATAAAACAATTTGCTTATTAACCCCATAACACATTGACTTGATCGCATCCAATTCCAGATCCAAATTATGATGAAGCGTGAGAAAGTTTTCTCCCGGATGAATCCTTTGTAACAAATTTTTTCGGTAGTTGACCCGTTCAGCATTATTATCAAAAGCGATACGTACTAGTTCAGTTTCGTCAGGTGTATCCCACAGTAGCAAGTGAATTCTGTCATCGGGTCTGGCATCTCGCAGTAGGAAATCAGCTTTATCCGTCATAAGCTTTTTCCAGCAGTGCCAAAGGTTCATCCCAGCGCGGAATCACTTGGAAAGGAGGTACTGCCCGTCGCTGTTCGATGATACCGTAAGCTTCTAGTGCATTTAGTTGTTCCTGTAGTGCGTCTGCTTTGATTCCCAATACAGCAGCAATTCCCATTTTCTGGTTCAAGATGGACTCGGTAAGAACAGAACCTTCGCTTTTAAAGTCACGTTCCCACAGCTTGGCTAGGAAATATCCCACCAGATACGAGTTAGGTAAGTGGGCATTTCCAGCAACATATTTATCCTCTTGTTGAGTGATAAACTTGCAGGATGCTAAAGCTTGAAACTCAGTGTATGCCCGCAAGATAAATTTAATTCTGTCAGCAATAACTTTACTTTCTTCTTCAAACTCGGAAGCAATATGATACAATAATTCCTCGCTAGTAAATTTACTATAACGAGGCAAAAACGTATGTATAAAGTAAGTCCATCCACCCCAATCAGCAGGATTTTCTGGTGTTTGTTGTAGTCCTTTATCACCAAAACTTAAATAAAAGTGCATCAACCAGTCTGTAATATTTGACTCAAATCCTGAGTCTAGTCGCAAGACAATTTCCCCTTCCCGACTGGGGCGATTATTCTTAATTAACCCTGCACGTACTGCCCAACTTTTTACTCGTCCTACTTTGCCATTGCCTAAACTTGTTTTCTGCATCAAATTAGGCAAGCTATCATTTAAACCTTTTTCTTGGGCAGCAGTATGAAGCAGCCTATTGATTTCGTCTTTTTTAAAGGAAAAAGAGCCATTAAAATGCAATTGCAATTTAGCCATAATATATTTTATAAATGCGAAGTTTAATTAAATATATTTTCCTGACACTAGATTCAAAATATGTATGAGATATTGACTGCGAAAATATAGACAACTATTGAATTGTATATTACTAACTACTATATATACCACTTTAAATATTGATATTAGTGTGCCTAGACAGACTCACTCTTTCCCTTTTACTTTTAGTTATGGAATCACCAATCGAAAGAATAAAACTCTCCCAAACAGCTAAAGACCAACTTACCAAACTTAAGCGCAGCACTAAAATCGACCAATGGAATATCCTATGCCGTTGGGCATTTTGTCGTTCCCTTGCAGAATCAACCACACCTTCCCCCGTTCCAATCCCCCAAGATAGCAACGTCGAAATGAGTTGGCGCGTTTTTGGCGGCGAAATGTCTGATATTCTCCTCCTCGCCCTCAAGCAACGCTGTCACAATGACGGTTATCCCACCGACAAAGAAACCCTCGCCACCCAATTCCGCTTACATTTGCATCGCGGTATTGGTTACTTAGCAGGCGATCCAAATATCAAGAAAATTGAAGATTTAATTGAACTGGCTGTTAAACCTTGAAAGAATATTAGCTGCTAACTGTCTTAATTACGAATTACGAATTACGAATTACGAATTACGAATTAGTATTATGCCTGAAGCGCTAGAAATTGAGCGTCATAGAGCTGCGATCGCTCGCATTGATATATCTCGCCCTGTACGATTGGCTATAGAAGGGTCAATCCTCAATCAAGACACAACTTTTTTTGACTACGGTTGTGGCTACGGTGGTGATGTGCAGCGAGTAAAAAACTTAGGCTATACCAGCGCAGGTTGGGACCCTTACTACTATCCCGATGTACCACGCACCCCCGCCGATGTAGTTAACCTGGGTTATGTCCTCAACGTCATTGAAGACTCAGAGGAACGCCGCCAAAGCCTAATCCAAGCCTGGGAACTCACGGGGAAAGTTTTAATTGTCGCGGCTCAAATACTAATTAACGCTCCCAGCAAAACCCAACTTGCTTACAATGATGGCATTGTGACGCGCCGCAATACTTTTCAGAAATATTACGAACAACAAGAACTCAAAACTTATATTGATGAAGTCCTAAATGTTGATGCAGTACCGATCGCACTAGGCGTTTACTTTGTTTTTCGAGACGAAGCCCAAAAAGAAAGCTACAAAGCTATCCGCTTCTTTTCTACCACCTCTACACCCAGAGTCCGCATCCCCGTTAAGCGGTTTGAAGACTATCAAGAACAGCTGCAACCACTCATGGCTTTTTTTACCAAGCGCGGTAGACTACCTGTGAAAGGCGAATTGGAAAATGAACAGGAATTAATGAGCGAATTTGGTAACTTTCGCCGCGCCTTTGGTGTAGTTTTGCAAGCTACTGATGAGGCTGAATGGGATGCGATCGCTTATCGTCGTTCTCTGGATATCCAAGTGTATCTCGCCCTGACCCACTTTGATAAACGTCCTGCATGGCAAAAGCTAGCTCCAGAAATGCGTCACGATATCAAAGCCTTTTTTAGTAGCTACGAGGAAGCGTGCCTTGTAGCTGATCAAAAGCTTTTCAGCTTAGGTAAACCTGGGGTGATTCAAACTGCTTGCGAAAAAAGCAAAATTGGAAAACATACACGCGGTGCCCTTTACGTTCATGTTTCCGCATTAGCAGCACTTGACCCCATACTACGAATTTGTGAAGGTTGCGCTAGCCGTACCATTGGGCGTATCGATGAAGCCACGTTGATCAAATATCACACTGATAAGCCGCAAATATCCTATCTGTCTTACCCCGAATTCGACACTGATCCTCATCCTGCATTGAAAGCCAGCATAGGTATTGATTTAAAAACCCTAGTCGTCACTCATCGAGACTATGCAACTAGGGAAAATCCGCCGATTTTGCACCGTAAGGAAACATTTGTTACTAGTAACTATCCACGCTACGAAGAATTTGCTAAACTCACCCAACAAGAACAGGAATTAGGGCTGCTTAACCAAAAAAGCGACATTGGTACGCGTGAAGGTTGGGAAAAATGCCTTGCCACACACAGAGTAGAAATCAGGGGGCATCAGGTTTATCCAATTCAAGAAAGTTAATAAAACGCTGACACTATAAGGTTATCCTGAATTTGTATTTAACCCAAGTAAATCTTGGTAGTTTGTCATGTTTGCGGAAATTCACACAGCAGCGATGACAGTTTCAATCCCCGATCGGGATTAATAAGGAACTGCTGCCGCTCCGATAATTCAAACCTTTATAGGTACTAGTTACATGATATACTTTTACATTTCCTCGTTGGATTTTATTGATATTTCCTCAAAAGAGGCAAAAAATTGAACCTATGAGGAAAATTAAATCGCTACTGGGAGTTTTCGGTAGTCGCAAGATGGCGGCTTTATTATTTTTAGGTTTTTCATCGGGTTTACCGTTATTGTTAATCGGTAATACCTTAAAGGCTTGGATGACCGTAGAGAAGGTAGATTTAGCAGCTATTGGTTGGTTTAGCCTTGCCAGTTTGCCTTATTCCTTAAAATTTTTGTGGTCGCCTTTGGTAGACAGGTTCACCTTACCAATTTTGGGACGACGACGGGGTTGGTTAATTTTGACGCAGATTGCTTTGATTGTAGCGATCGCATTCATGGCTTTTCAACAACCCAAACAAGCATTACAACTACTAGCAATCAACGCCATAGTCATTGCCTTTATCAGTGCAACTCAAGATATTGCCGTTGATGCCTACCGTACCGACGTTTTAGAAAAACTAGAAATGGGGGCTGGTGCAGCAGTTTTTATCTTAGGTTATCGAATTGCCCTGTTAGTCGCAGGTGCTTTAGCCTTAATACTTGCTGACAAACTACCTTGGTCATCGGTTTACTTGTTTATGGCAGGGACGATGGTAATTGGTATTCTTGCCACCTTGTTCGCACCGGAACCCAAGGAAATTAGCCCTCCAGCTTCTCTCGTTGATGCTGTCATCTTGCCCTTTGGAGAATTTTTTCAGCGTCAAGGGATTATCAAAGCTATTCTCATGCTTGCATTCATTACTCTATACAAGCTAGGTGATGCTTTGTTGAGCAATATGACCACGCCTTTTTTGCTGCAAACAGGTTTTACCAAAACCGACATTGGGGCAATTCAAGTGGGAATGGGGTTAATTGCCACGATTGTTGGCGCTTTAGCAGGTGGTTCAATTTTGAGTGCGATTGGCATCAATCGATCGCTTTGGGTTTTTGGTATTCTACAAGCAGTAAGTAATTTAGCTTACTTTTTTCTAGCATACATCGGTAAAAACTACCAAGCTATGGTACTTGCCATCAACGTAGAACAATTTTGTGGTGGATTGGGGACAGCAGCCTTTGTTGCCTTTTTGATGAGTCTTTGTAACCAGAGGTTTTCCGCAACCCAATATGCTTTGTTATCCAGCTTAATGGCTGTCAGCCGTGATATTCTGTCGGCCCCTGGAGGTGCGATCGCTCAAAGTACGGGTTGGCCTGTATTTTTCTTAATTACCATTGCCGCCGCCGTACCAGGACTACTTTTATTACCAGTATTTGCCCCCTGGAACCCTCAGCCAGTGGCAGTATCAAGACCAGGACTTGAGGACGAAGAAGAGGATATATGGGGAATCAAGTAGTTATTGCTGTCGGCACATTCATCCTCTTACTTACTGGTTTATTACTTGGCTATGTTCTCTCGCAGTTAGTTCTAGGATTTCTAGCATTTAACCTCTTAACTTTTTTCGGAACACTCAGCCTAATTTTAATTTTTGGGACACTTTATTACGTTTTATTTTGGCAGTTACGAAGAGATCAGTCCCGACCATCAACTATAAATCAAGGAATACCAAACCAGGTAGACGATGATGTATCTGATAGCTATCTAAAAAACAGACTGATCGCTAAATTATCTGGTGACACTGCCGCAGCCGAACGGTTAATTGAACAGGCAAAGGAAACTTATCCTGGGATGCCGGAAAATTGGTATTGCGAAAGAGTGCTTGATGACTTAGAGCGCAGCTAATAGTGCTGCGGGAGCAGGGAGCAGGGAGCAGGGAGCAGGGAGCAGGGGGACAAGGGGACAAGGAGAATAATTATACTCAATTCCCAATTCCCCATTCCCTATTTCCCATTTCCATATACAGAAAATTGCTAAAATAAAGAATACTTCATAAATCTTCAGCTAAGTTCTCGTAAGAGTTTCTAGCCCTCTTTGTAATTAAAATATGGCTATTTTTCGTCAATACATCGCTCCACTGCTTGTAGTTTTGGTATTTGTCTTTGCCCTAGTCGCAGTTAGCGCCCGCATATTTTTACCCTCTGATATGGCAGCACCCGCACCAATTGAAGAGGTTGGGGTAAGTTCTCAACCCACTCCCGCTAATTTGCCACCAGCAATCCAAAACTCAGCTAGTTAATTCAATAAACGCCAGAAGTGTCTGAGCAACTACTACCGGGGTATATTATTCGCCGTGGTTCCTTATTGGAGCGATCGCTACTGCTTAAGTTCATGCACCGAACTTACCAGGATCTCTTTCCCAATGAGGATTTTTCTCACCTAGAGCAAACAGTTAAGCAATACTTTTCTAGCGATACGCCCTTGTGGTGGGTAGAAGAGGATGGGGAGCAGGGGGACAAGGGGACAAGGGGACAAGGGGACAAGGAGAATAATTATACTCAATTCCCAATTCCCAATTCCCAATTCCCAATTCCCAATTCCCAATTCCCCATCGCCTGCCTTTGGGTGGGCAATGCCATAGATCAAGTGCAGGGTAATCGTCATGCTCACATCTTTATCCTCTACGTTGTACCAGAACATCGGCGGCAAGGTATTGGTAAAGCCTTAATGCAATACGTGGAAAATTGGGCTATTCAAAGAGGCGATCGCCAGATTGGATTACAAGTCTTTCAATCAAACAAACCCGCATTAAATCTTTACAATCAGTTAGGTTATCAAACCCAATCCCTGTGGATGGTAAAATTCCTGAGTGCAGAAAAATAAAGAAAAATAAAATAGAGGATAGCCGTAATATACTTTAGTGTTTGAGTATGTAGCGGTTCTCGTTTGGATAAAATTCGACGAGGGGAAAAGAAAGTGTATAATTACGCAACTTATAAAGTTTTAACTTATTGGCACGGGGGATTATGTGTTAATCCCTTTTCGGGATTGAAATGAAATTATGTATGACGAAGACGATCTAAGCCTACTCGATATTGAGGAGGAACTAGAAAGCCCCCTAGATAAAATAGAGCCATTAACTGACGATTCAGTTGTGGTGAAGCCCGATCCTGAAGTGATGCTAGCCCTCCTGGAAAATCCCCAGCCCCAGCAAAGAATGTTAGCGGCGCGTGCTTTTTGTGATATAGAAGATACGCGTGCTACCCCCCATCTGATTCGCCTGTTAACTGATATTTGTCCTTTAGTCCGGGTGAGCGCATCTTATGCTCTCGGACGCAATCCAAGTTCAGAAGCAGTGGCTCCATTAATTGCTCAACTAAACAGTGATTGGAATGGCTACGTGCGTAAAGGCGTTGTTTGGGCTTTAGGAAACTGTCGCGATCGCCGTTCTTTACCGCCCCTTGCAGATGCCCTAAGAACTGACATTTCCGCAGTGCGTCTGTGGGCTGCTAGCGCCTTAGCACAGATGGCAGAGGTTGGTTATGAAGCAGTTATCGGGGCAATTCCACCATTAATTGAAGCCTTAGTCAAAGATCCCGTGGCAGCAGTGCGGAGCAACAGTGCTTGGGCAATTGGTCAACTGTGCCGCGAATTGCCTTCTAATGTAGTTTATGCCACAGCGATCGATGCTCTAATTCAAGCCTTTGCCGAAGACCAAGACCTGGGAGTCCGAGAAGATGCGAAAGCTTCACTGTTAGGAGTGGGCGATCCCCGTGGCTTGCAGCTGATTGAAACCTTGGAACAAGAAGGATGGTTTTGATTGGGCAAAACAATTCTGAGTGCTGAGTTAGGAGTTAGGAGTTTTCTTTTGTCCCCTTGTCCCCTTGTCCCCTGCTCCCCCATTCCTTACTGTCCTTCAGCTACAGATTTGACCAAATTTAAGTCATAAGGGCGCTCAGTATCATCTTCGCCCAAATACTCACCATTTTGAATTTCCAGAATAACTAGCGGGATGTGTCCAGGATTTTCTACCTTATGTAGGGTTGCTGCGGGAACATAAGTTGATTCGTTGCGATTCAGTAATATTTCCGCATCGCCACAAGTAACCTTGGCTACACCGGAAACTACAACCCAATGCTCATTGCGGTGATAATGAATTTGTGGTTTAATGCCGTGTCTGGGCTTGATTTCAACACGGCTAATTCTATAGGTATCTCCCTCTTCGATCACCTCCACCTCACCCCAGTACCGTGTGCCTGAATGCGGAGGCAATTCGTTGATATTTGACTGAGTATTATTTTCGTTGGGAGTCATAATGAATTTCTCAACCAGATAAGTATTAGTATTTTTCTGTAATTTACCGTAAACGGGATAAACCTGGATAGGGAGATACAGTCACAACTGCTGTAACTTTACTCTAGGGAATTATTCATCCCCCCGTATATTGAATCCGATAAATCCGATTATTAGCTTCTTCTGTTAGTAGTAAACTGCCATCTGGCAGCACCAGTAAACCTACAGGTCGCCCCCAAGTAGTTGGTACAGAAGGATTTAATAAAAAGCCTGTGAGAAAATCTTCGTAGTAGCCAAGCGATCGCCCTTTACCATCGAAGGGAACAAATACAATTTTATAACCAGTACCGCGATCGCGGTTCCAAGAACCTCGAAAAGCAGCAAAAGCACCGTTGCGGTATTTTTCTGGAAATGTTTTACCATCATAAAACTGCAAACCCAATGCTGCTGAATGCGCTTGGAACAGCACATCTGGCGTTTGGGTACGGGCTGCTAAATCGGGGCGTTTACTTTTACCATCCGTTTTTTGACGCGGATCGAGGTTGTTTGGTGTCAGATAAGCATAAGGCCAGCCATAAAATGCCCCCTGTTTAACCCGCGTCAGATAGTCTGGAACCAAATCATCACCGATTCCATCGCGTTCGTTAACAGTGGCGTAAAGTTCCTTCGTTATAGGATGAAAGTCTAAACCAACAGGATTACGCAAGCCGGAAGCGAAAGTTTGCTGCTGGGAACCATCTAAATTCATTATCTGTATCGAAGCCCGTGGTAGGGGTTCCTCATCTACATTGGTTCCTGAACCAACTGAAATATATAATTTATTGCGATCAGGTGAGACAACGACATTGCGCGTCCAATGATTGTTATAACCTTGAGAAGGCAAGTCGGCGATTTTTTCCCCTTTACCTGTAATCTTGTTTTGACCTTGAGTATAGGGAAAACGCACCACAGCATCTGTATTCCCCAAAAAAAAGGATTTATCTACAAAAGCCATTCCAAAGGGTCTATTGAGTCCGTTGTCACTACTAGCAAAGGTTTCTCGAACATCAGCTACACCATCGCCATTGCTGTCACGCAACAAACGAATGCGATTTTGCCCGGTTTCAGTCACCAGAACATCACCACTAGGAGTTAAAGCTAGCCAACGTGGGGCATCTAAACCTTCGGCAAAGACGTTAACTGTAAAGCCTCTTGGTACGCGCAGCAACGGATTTTGCGGAATAGGCACAACTTCAGGCCGCTTGGAAGCACTTTCTGTTGCAAAGGGTGCTGGTAAATTCTTCAGATTTATCCGAATGGGTGTAGGTGAAAGTGCTTCAGTACGAACAATATTTTTTGGCTGTGTAG
Source organism: Nostoc sp. FACHB-133 (assembly GCF_014698055.1). NCBI lineage: Bacteria > Bacillati > Cyanobacteriota > Cyanophyceae > Nostocales > Nostocaceae > Nostoc > Nostoc sp. FACHB-133. The sequence continues at coordinate 15,346 of NZ_JACJSH010000027.1, read as the reverse complement.
GATTCTGTGTCCGTTGGGCAGAAGGTATCGATTCTTGTGGTGTGGGATTATCTGAGGAAGCGCGTGTCTGGTTACAGGCTGCTGCCAAAATCATTAAAAAAACTGGTAGCAATAAACGCGCAAAAACTTTCATGACGGTGGACACCATGACACAATTTACTTAATTTAGACTTGAGACTTAATAATTGTCGCCAGTCTAAAGTCCGATTTTTCTTACTTAGTAAAACTATTCAGAAGATTAAGGACTAGGAAAATAATTCCCCATTCCCCATTCCCCATTCCCAATATTCATACATATAAGCATTTGTTAGTCAATAAAAAATTTTCAAATTCTGCTGCTGGTAATGGACGACTAAATAGAAAACCTTGCATAGAATTACAGTTTTGTTGACGCAAAAAAGCCAGTTCTGCTTCCGTCTCTACACCTTCAGCGATTACATTTAGATTGAGATTGTGGCCCATTTGAATTAATGCTTCAGTAATGGCTGATTTCTGTGGATCGTTAGCAACATTATGGATAAAATAACGGTCGATTTTTAATGTGTTAATTGGTAAATTTTTCAGATAAATTAGAGAAGAATAGCCTGTACCAAAATCATCGATCGCAATTTTGATACCCAAGGATTGCAATTTGCTCATAGTAGCGATCGCACTATTTACGTCTTGCATAATCATACTTTCAGTTAGTTCTAGCTCTAAGTAATCTGGTTGCAAATTATTAATAGTTATAAAATTGACTATCTTATTAATAAAATCTGGTTGGTTAAATTCAATTGCTGACAAATTTACAGTAATAACCAAGGAGTTAATTCCGGCATCACGCCAGATTTTTATTTGTTTACATACACTTTTTAATACCGATTTACCGATTGGAACAATTAAACCTGTAGACTCTGCTAACGGAATAAATTCTGTTGGGTAAACTATCCCCAATTCTGGGCTTTGCCAGCGCAATAAACTTTCAGCAGCTACTATTTTCCCAGAAGCAATATCGACTATTGGTTGATAATAAATTTCAAATTCCTGGAATTTATGTTGTTTGATAGCTCGGTGCAAGCAAATTTCTAACAACTGCATTTTGGGAGACAAGTTATTAATTCTAGTCTGAGTAGATAAATATCTTTTTAAAGTAGCGTGTTTTTCCAACCGATTCATGATGGCACTTAATAACTCAGCCCGACTAAAGGGCTTAGTTATATAATCATCGGCCCCCATATCCATACCTTGACGAAAGTCAGATTTGGCAGATTTAGCAGTGAGAAAAATGAAGGGAATTGTTGCCGTTGATGGATCTTGGCGTAACGCGCTTAGAACGCCATAACCATCAATTTCTGGCATCATCATATCACAGAGAATTAAGTCAGGAACTTCACAGATAGCCAAATGTACGCCGATCCTACCATTAGCGGCAGCAATGGTTTCAAAATCCTCAGCTTCTAGCAAATCTAAAATATTTTCACGGACTGCTTCCTCATCTTCTATTATTAAAATTTTGGGCATGAGTCACCTCAATTTATTTTTATTATTTAATGATATAATGACAGTAAGCGTTGTACCAAATCCCGATGTACTTGTGACAAAGATTTTATATTTTTAGATATCTATATTTTTTTTTACAAATAGCATTTCTAATCAAATAGAAATGGCTAGTCCAAAAGCCAGAATTTTTAACTGTTTTCCACACTTGATAACCCGTGATAGCGAAAACATTTTTGTTCATAAATTTACTAGCAAAATCTTCCCAATTCTTGCAGATGTAAATTAATGCTGGGCTGGAGAAGAATAAATATTGCAGATGTTGAAAATTTTCAACTAGCGTCCACCATATTTCCCAATATGAACGCCTAACTAAATCTTGTGGTTGTAGTCTGCTAAAGTTGAGTTCTGTTTGGTTCGCTTTTAGCACGATGCCTTCTGTTTTTAGCAATCCGATAAACTGGAAAGTGGCGTTGAATATAGTGCGAAATCGTCTTTCACTCTCACGCAATGCTACTTCTGCTATACGGGAGGTACTATTCACAGAAACTCCAATGAGGTGATTCGATTTGTTGTGTCTGTCAGTACTATAGCGCGTGCTAGTGACCATTTGTACTTGAGTAATTATCTCTTAACGAGAATTTGATATCCTACCTCAAATGAACTAATACTGGTGTCAATACTTGTCGGATTTTGGGGAAAACGGTAAGGGGAAAGGGGAAATAAAAAACCTTTAACCTTTTACCCAAACTCAGTTCCGAGTTAAAAATGCTTAACTGAGCAGTATTGATACTGGTGTTACCTCTAGTTTTATATATCAAAAAATAGTTATCTAAAGCTGCTTATATTAAGTATTCTCCAATATTTGGCCCTAAATAAATAGGAATATTTGGGATATAAACACAGCAAAAATTGTGTTAAGAATTACAAAGTAGCTTATATCCTGGTAGTTCTGAATTGGGAAGATACAAAGAAGAAACTTGTTCAATGATTCTCCCTTGTCCCTTTTATCTCCCCCTACTCCCCTGCCTCTCAATACTTTTCGGTTAAGGGGGAAAGGGTTTAAATTTACCTTTACTCCTTGCCCTTTAAGCTTTCTCCAGACCAAAAGAGAGATTGTTGGGTTTATCCGAAAAGTATTGCCATGCCTCTTCACTAGGGATGCAACTGCAACCGCCGTTCGCCGTAACACAATAGTCTTTCTATAGTTACAAGTCGATTTTCCCAAACTTTGACTTGATAGGAATTCGACTTAATTTCTTGGCTCATCAATACTCGAAATTGAGACTGGAATCGAGTTAGAGAGGCTTTTGCCACTAGTAAATTACTAGGAGAAGGGGAAGCAGCAAGCTGATTTAAGGCACTGCGTAAAACTTCTGCCTGGTTGTTAAAATCTGATATTGTCCGGGCAGGTCTTTGTTGTGGGTCATTTTGGAAAACAAACTTCCATTCCCGTTGCAGCGCGGTGTAACGGATGGCGGCAGTTTGAAAAGGTTGGCGGTGGGGAATCGGTTCACTTGTCTTGGATTGAACTCTGCCTTGGGTACTAATAAAAAGTTTTTGTAGATCGTTATTAAAATTCTCTGCGGCAAAGAGTGCGTAACCACTAACTGGCAAGTCTCTTACTAACTGGAGTTGATCGAACGTCCCGATTGTTGGTAAAGAAAGTAAGCGAATTCCCGGCACTAACAATGTAGCTCCCAATTGTTTAGAGGCGATCCAAGGTTGAGCTAGTCGTTGGAAGCGAGAAGTATCCAAAGCATAAGTCATGGGAACGATTAAATCCACATCTCCCCGCCTTGCCCAAGTTTCCCAGTTTTGTTGAATTTTCTGAATCCGCTCTTGTTCTGGCAAAGGGAATACTGCAACCGACAAAATCAAATTTGGTCGTTTTTGTCGCAACTGCTCTGAAACTTTCGCAACAAAACTATCAACTTGCTCAGTGCGAAATGTTGTCCACTTTTGCCATAGTTCTAGTTGGGTGGGAGAAATATTTATCGGATCTACGCCAGTAAGTTGCTGAAACTGCAATCTTGCAGCTTTGCCATAGCCATAAATTCTACCTGCTGATGGGTCTTGAAAGGGGTAGCGAATGTAGTCTAGCTGTAAACCATCCACATCATAGCGAGTAACGATTTCCTCGTACAGCTTGAGTAAGTACTGCCGTACTTCGGGGTTGGCTGGGTCAAAGAATGGCTTAGTCTGACCAACGGGAATCATGTTGCCAAGATTATCGTAGTTTGCCCAATCGGGATGAGCCGCCAGCACTGGCCCTGGATAATTTGGATTAACGTTGATAATCTCATTGTGTCGTTGATTGCCAGCAGCAAAAGTCCAAACCCAAGCGTGTAATTCCATGTCGCGCTCATGGGCTAATTTCACTGCATCTTTCAGTGGATCCCACCCACGAATTAAGGGGTTTTGCTCTTTTGCAACTTGGCTGGGATAAATGGTATAGCCCGCATTAACAGTTTCAAAGAAGACAGTATTAATCCCAGTTTGGGCCAGGCGATCAAAAATCTGGGCTAGTCCTGCCTTGCTACCAGCACGAACAATCGTCCCCCTATCTAACCAAACTGCCCGAATTTCTGGTTGAGCCAACCTCCGATCAACTGGGAACTGCTGCCACAAAATTGTCTTTGCTGCCAGCCACTGCTGACGAGCCAGAGCATAGTTTTTTTGGGCAATCAATTGGGGTAAGTTTTTGGAAATTACCCTTGCTTGTGCCAAAGCTTGGTCTTTGCTTGTGGTTAGCCCCCCCAATTTAGTTGAGGCTAATTGTATTGGCTGCTCCTTTACAGATTGGGAGTTGTAGGTTTCCAGATGCCTAGAGGACTGTTTTCTCTCAGATATGCCAACGCCTTCCTTAACCGCATCGGCTGACACCGCTAAATGAGCGCTTTCCACCCGACCAATGAGATTTTCTAGCTCTTGCTGGAGAGCGATCGCTTGATTGTTGTCAATCGGCTCATTGGAGTTGGGTGCAACATCTAGACGCACCGCTTTTTCTAGCTGATCAATGGCCTCTTGCGAACTTGGTGGTTTAACTATAGAAAGCGCTCTCGGTATGGGAGCAGTAGCAGTTTTAGGAGGAGGAAATGAGGGAGATGAACTACTCCTCTGCTCCCCTGCTCCCCTGCTCCCCTGCTCCTCTGCTCCCCTGCTCCCTGCCCCCTGCCCCTTTGGTGCAGCCGCTACTGTTGTAGAGCAGTTTGGCGAACCTCCTGCTATTTTTTTCATCCGATTCGATGGTGCTAGCGCTGTCAAATAATGATTGATAGAAGCTTTTAACCAGGCATTATCTAACTCAGAGGCTGAGGCTGTATCTGTTCCCCAGCGCCAGCCTAAAAAGGTAGTACGCTCAGTTGTCACTACTGCGGCTGGATTATCTTTGGAATTCCAAACAGCAGGAGATTCAGTGCCCATATCATTAGGAATCACAACGCCGCCGCGGATTTTGCCAAAGAGTTCAGTTTGATTTGCCCATTCTGGAATCTTGGTTTTTGTGGGCTTGATCTGTTCTATTTCACTGAGGCTGAATCCCCAATAACCTCCCAAGAGCGATCGCAATAACTGCCGTACTCCTGGTGATGACAAACTACCTATGGGGCCACTAGCAATCAAACGCCCTCCCTTACTCATCCATTCTTCTAAAGCGATCGCTTGTGTTGGCGTTAATGTCTCGACGTTTGGCAAAAATAATACCCGGCGATCGCCCCAATCTGCACCACTCTTGACATCTGTTAGGGGAATTACACAATATTTCACCCCGATTGTCTGCAAGCGGTCAGTTATCCCTGTCCATTGATTAGCATTTTCTTGGCTATGCACTACGCTCAATACAGGTTCTTCAGTCGCCGCCGTGACTGGCAAAATACTAAAATTATTTAAAATTAAAAAGTTAAAACTTAAAATGAAGAATCCGGCTTTCTTTATGTGAGAATTTGCCTTTTCATGAAACTCTTTCCGATTCTTCACTACTGGCTCCTCAGTGGATTATTTATTAGGCATTACTTCTTATTTATCATCCAGCATAACAATAAATTACCTCCGAAAAACAACTGATCTTTGATAACTAAACCTGAACAAAATTGGAAATGCATGTTTTGATTAAATCTTCAACTCCTGCTAGTGGGAAAATTTTTGTATTTAGTCTGCCAGATAATTCCTCAATACTCATATCATCTAAAAACACTAATTCCCCATTTTTTAACATGACATTGGGTAGCAAAATCCCATCACCTAAATCTTGCTCTTCTAAATTTAAAAGTAAATCATGACCAGTTAGTAATCCGGTTACACTGATAGTTTGTCCCCAATAATCACTACATAAAGCCCGCATATTGACCTCTAAACCTTCAACACAATTTAAGCGTTTCAAAATTGGTTGAAATGCTTTTTCTACGGCGTTGCCCACTACCCAGGTCAATTTTCTTTGAGGATATACTTTTGGCGGGAGTAATTCTGCTGCAACGGTGGCAAATTGCTTGATAAATAGTTGAATCGAACCAACTCCGTTATCAATTTGGGGATATTCTTCATATTCAGACTCACTGGGTAATTCTTCACCTGCAATCAAAAACCACTCATCGGCTAACCAAACAACGCTAGAACCAAATTGTTGGCGAAATTGCCGTGAGAGCATTTGCACTTGAGAAATCACTTCTTGAGCTTTTTCTCTAGTTACAGGGATAAGTTCATCTTCTGGAGGGCGAAACCGTGTCAACCCAACTGGCACAACTGCCACTGATGCCACCGTCGGGACTTCACCAGTATGAAAAGAAGTTAAATCTTTGAGAGTTTGTTCCAGATGTTTGCCATCATTTATACCAGGACAAACAACAACTTGAGCATGAATTTGTAGTCGCCTTTTTTGAAACCACTTCAGTTGTTGCAAGATTTGTCCCGCACGCTGATTTTTTAGCAGCCTAATTCTCACATCAGCTTCTGTCGCATGAACAGAAACATACAACGGAGACAAGCGCATTTGCTCAATTCGCTGCCATTCTCTTTCTGGCAAATTGGTCAGGGTAAGATAAGAACCGTATAAAAAGCTCAGACGATAATCGTCGTCTTTTAAGTACAAACTAGTGCGCTTACCTGGTGGCTGTTGGTCGATAAAGCAAAATGGACAGCGATTATTGCACTGAATTAAACCATCAAATAGGGCAGTTTCAAATTCTAGCCCCAAGTCTTGATCGTAATCTTTTTCGATTTCCAGGGTATGGGTTTTACCAGTAGCATCTAAAACTTCTAGTTCTAAAACTTCATCAGCACACAAAAACTGATAATCAATTAAATCGCGGGGACGCGTACCATTGATTGCAACAATCGCATCCCCAGCCTCAAAGCCAATCTCTGCGGCTATTGAGTCTGGTAGAACCTTGGTTATTCGGGCGGGATTAATATTCATGGGGCATTGGGCATGGGGCATTGGGGAGGCAGTGCGGTCTTGGGGAAACCCCAAGTGGAGCAACTGCCATCATGGGGCATTGGGCATTTGCGTTAAACAAATGACCAATGACAAATGACTATTATTTAATTATCCTTTCCAACCTGCTGCGATCGCAGCTAAAATGGCGCTACCGAATGCTAATCTATACCAAACAAAAACCAAAGTATTCTTGGTTTGCAAGTACTTGATCAAAAATGCAATTGATAGGTAGGAAAAAATAAAGGTTGAAATAATCCCTATAATTAACAATCCCACAATGTTATCTGGCAACTCGTGGGCTTGAAATAATTTGAAGATTTTCAAACTTTTATACAGTGTAGCAATGGTAAGAGTTGGAAACCCTAACAAAAATGAGAATTTCGCTGCTGTATCGCGTTCTAATCCTAAAAATAAGGCAGTCGTCAACGTCGAGCCAGAACGAGATACACCTGGAATCAAAGCAAGTGTTTGTCCCAATCCAACTAAAATACCATCCCGAATTTGCAGTGAATCAAAACCTCGCTTGCGAGTACCAATTTTTTCTGCCAAAGCTAGTAATAGTGCCATGATGATTGACATGATGGCAATAATTAATGCACTCTCTGGTAGAATGTCTTTCAAAAGAAAGCCGAAAATTAAGGCAGGCAATGTTCCGACTACAATACCGACCAGAATTTTCCACTCCTCACGTTGCCAATCTTTCTCTTTGAATGCTTCGATTCCACCTTTGATAATACTAGAAATCAGCGACCAGAAATACCCCACAATTGCGATAACACTGCCAAATTGAATGGCATCAACAAAATCTTTAGAACCTAGTTCTTTCCAACCAAATACTTTGGTAAAAATTAGGAGATGTGCAGTACTGCTAATAGGTAAAAACTCTGTAATACCTTGAACAATACCCAAAATAAAAGCTTGAATAAACTCCATACCAATTAATACCTTTTTCCTGTTCTAGACATGATTATGAACATTGTCTAGATGATGATGTTGCTTTATATACTCTCTACTGCACCTAATATCTTATAGAAAATTCGATTTTACCGATCAATAACATCATCTAAGACGCTGACCATGTTCTTACACCCACCTAAATAAGTCAACGAAATTTTGCCAGTTCATCAAACTTTAATATTTAGCGGACTGATGCCGTTTACAAGAGGCAAAGGGGCAGGGGAGCAGGGGGAAGGGGAGAAAAACCACGCACAAGGGGTAGAGCTTCAACCCTCGGTATATTTGGAACAAGAGGGCTTTTGCCCACAAGCAGGACAAAGCTGACAAACTGACAAAGTAAAATTTTTTTTCTTGTCTCTCCCTGCTCTCTGCCCCGCACTCCAGGAAATGTCTGTATAATTACAATGCCCCAGGGGGGGATTTTAAAATGTGATATCTTAAATAAGATAAAGTTTAGTAACAAATATTAAAAACTTTGATTAATAATACACTGTCCTCCTACACTGCTTCTACGCCTTCTATTGATACTGAGTTGGATTTGGCTGATACTGGGCAGAATGGCATCAGGCAATTGGAATCTGCACTCTCCTTTTCTCCCTCTTTGCCCTTATCTATTTCTGCCCGACAAAATTGGTTAGTGTTTGCGGCGGCGGTGTTTTTGGTATCAGTGCCAGTATTTGTTGAAGCACCAATAGTGCGATCGCTACCAACTCTCAGTTTAGCGCTGACAGCATTTTGGGTGTGGCTAAGTTTTACCTTAATGTCACGTCCTGCAACTTATGTCTGGGGCGATTTGCTCTTAGGATTTAGCTGGAGTTGGTTAGCAGGAGCGATTTATTGGGGCTGGTTACGTTGGGAACCTGTATGGCATCTACCAGTAGAATCTATAGGCTTACCGTTTGCTTGTTGGTGTCTAGCGAAGAGTTGGGGCAAGGTTGGTAGCTGGTTTTATTTAGGATCTTTACTCGGTACAATTTTAACAGACGTATATTTTTATCTAGCCGACTTGATGCCTTATTGGAGGCAAATTATGAGAGTGGATGCAGATTTAGCACCACAAATCTTACAAAATGCCCTGATGCAAGTACAAACACCTTGGGGACAAACTTGGGCCATAACTCTCGCTTTAGTGCTATTAACAGTGGGGGTTTTAGCTTTAGGTGGAAAGCAAAGACAGTGGTATGCCTTTGGTGGCGCAGTTTTAAGCACAATTTTAGTAGACAGCCTATTTTTGTTAGCTGCGATCGCAGCGTGAAGAAAGCAGGATTCACAAGATTGCAATGATCTTCTAAGTTTCTCTTAGCAAAACTTTTTCCAGTCAGTTTATGGCACATCAAGAATGATGCTGTAGATAATTAATTAGTTAAGAAATATTACATAATAATCCATCAGCCTCAAGTCTTCTTGCTAGGTTATTCGGTATTAGACATCAGACGGCTTCATGTCTACTTGGAAGTTAAAATCAGCCACCCCGAAAAGATTTCGTCTCGTTGCGAATGCTACCGAGATCATTGATAGAAGGCTATTACAGCTATAGAGACACTCTGATCGCGAGAAAAATTTTTGCTAAAACCCCAGTCAAACCCAGTAACGGTAAATATTGTGGATATTAATACGCTGTATATTAGTTTCTGATGACTGCTGTGTTAATTAAGCTATCAAGTTTTGTCTTTTGTCTTTTGTCCTTGGCGCTCTCACGTAGACGCAATAGCGGCTTCCCGCAGGGTATGACTAATGACTAATGACTAACGACCAATGACCACTGTTAGCTTAAAACTTTTATTTCTGTTTGATGGAAAGAGGTAGAAAATCGTGAAAGGATTGGCGCGTTTATTAACAGTGTTTAGTTTGTTACTTGGTTGCTGGGGATGGTTGGGAACAACTCAGATAGCCCAAGCTGCTAGTTTCAACAGTTTTGCTCTTCCTCAAGTGCCAATTCTGGCAATTGAGCGACAGAATCGAGCAGATAAGAAGCTAGGAACGGAATTTGGTAAAAAAATTGATTTGAATAATACCAACGTCCGAGCTTTTCAACAGTATCCAGGGCTTTATCCCACCTTGGCTAAGAAAATCATCACAAATGCTCCCTACAAAAATGTAGAGGATATATTGGATCTTCCAGGATTGAGCGATCGCCAAAAACAAACTCTGCAAGCCAACTTAGATAAGTTTACCGTGACAGAACTAGAGCCTGCCTTCAACGAAGGAGATGATCGCTTTAACAACGGTATCTACAGATAAGTTGCAGTTGTAGCCAATAGCACCCCACTCCTGATTCAAGGGAGTGGGATTATTCTATTAGAAATGAGGTGGGACAAGGAGGACAAGGGAGACAAGCTGACAAAGTAAAATTTTTTCCTTGTCTCCCCCTGCTTCCCCTGCCCCCCCCCGCTTCCTTTCCCTTGCCCCCTTCCCCCTTCCCCCTCCCCCATTACCTTGCCTCAGATAGATATTCCTAGCCAATTTGATGTCTTAGTAGTCGGCGCTGGTGCTGCTGGACTATACACAGCGCTGTGTCTACCAGAGTCCTTGCGAGTCGGCTTGATTACCAAAGAAACTGTTGCTTTGTCCGCTAGTGATTGGGCACAAGGTGGTATAGCCGCAGCCGTTTCCCCGGAAGATTCTCCCACGCTACACATTGAAGATACAATCCGGGCAGGTGCAGGTTTGTGCGATCGCACCGCTGTAGAATTTCTCGCCCAACTTGCCCCTAAATGCATTCAATCCCTAGTTGACTTGGGGGTTGCTTTTGACCGTCATGGTCAAACCTTGGCTTTAACTTTAGAAGCTGCCCATTCTCGCAACCGTGTTCTCCACGCTGCTGACACTACAGGCAGGGAAGTTACAACCACTCTCACCGCCCAAGTATTACGTCGCCCGAATATTCAAGTCATTCAGCAAGCTTTGGCTTTGAGTTTATGGATTGAACCTGAAAGCAATCGCTGTCAGGGAATAAGCTTGTTTTATCAAGGTAAAATCACATGGATTAAAGCGGGTGCTGTGATCTTGGCAACTGGTGGCGGCGGTCAGGTATTTGCCCAAACCACTAACCCAGCTGTGAGTACTGGTGATGGGGTAGCGATCGCATATCGGGCTGGGGCTATCCTCCGCGATTTGGAATTTGTGCAATTTCACCCCACTGCCCTAACAAAACCTGGTGCTGATCGCTTTCTCATTAGCGAAGCTGTACGCGGTGAGGGGGCACATCTTGTTGATAATGAAGGACGGCGTTTTGCCTTTGACTACCATCCTGCGGGTGAACTCGCGCCCAGAGATGTTGTCAGTAGAGCAATTTTTAGCCATTTACAACGTACCGCCGTTGATTTAGCCACTGCCCATGTGTGGCTGGATATGCGCCCCATCCCTCCCGACAAGATTCGTCACCGCTTTCCCAACATCATCAAAGTTTGCCAGCATTGGGGAGTTGATGTTTTCCATGAACCAATTCCTGTAGCGCCTGCTGCCCATTATTGGATGGGTGGGATTGTCGCGGATCTGATGAATCGCACGAATATTAAGAGTTTGTACGCGGTGGGTGAAACTGCTAGTACCGGGGTGCATGGGGCAAATCGCCTTGCCAGTAATTCTCTGCTGGAATGTATTGTCTTTGGGGCCCAGATGAGCCAAATAGAGTTGGAAAATATTGGGTTGCCGTCAGAAACACCAGTCCTGACATCACGGAAATTTAGTGTTGATGCTAGTGAGTGGCACACCCAGCAAGCACAGCTAGAAGCACTCAGAGAGAAGTTACCACGTCTAGTGTGGGAAAGTGCTGGTATTTGTCGGGAGCAATCAAAGTTGGAAACTGCGATCGCTACTGTTGAATCTTGGCAGCAAGATTTCGCTGCTTTGCCTTTAAGTCAATTCTTGCTTGCTTTACACCCAACAGAATCAGCTAGTTTTGAGTTCCCAGATGTTGAACGACAATTGCGACTTTGGGCAGAAACCCGCAATTTATTAGATGTGGCTGATTTAATTCTCAAAAGTGCTGCTTTTAGAACCGAGAGCCGAGGCGGACACTATCGTTTAGACTATCCTCAACCAGACCCCAATTGGCAAGTTCATACACTTGTCCAAACAAATCATTGGTCGAAATCTCCAATATTATCTTGAACATTCTTCTGTACCCCATTCCTCATCTATGTAATTATGGGCGGAGTTAGGGACAGCCCTGTTCTAGTAATATTTCTAATAAACTACCCTTGCTATCTCCCAAAGGAACAAGACTCGCTAACCCTGTTGGCGAAAACTTCAGCCCGTTCTTTTTGGGATATTTCCAAGAAACAGATGTGGTGTCTAAGACATGAGCCGCTTTATAGCGCTGCTTTACCACAATCTAAAATCAAAAATGGCCATCAGCGAGTGCCGCTACCATGCTGACTGTCAGGGCCACCATAATTTGGTGGGATATATGTGTCTTTTAAATTTGAAGAATTGACTTTGCGGGCGATAAAAGTATTGCTGCTAGTAGTAACAACAGTATTAGCACTTGCAGTACCGAATAGGCTCGTGGAAGCGGCAATTTTCGGTAATAATATGTAAACACTTATACAGAGTATCATAATCTTTGTGAATCGGAAGTTAGTTTTCATGGGTTGCAGTAAATTTACTAATTTTTCATTTAAAACGTATTTTTATTGACTCAAGTATATTTACTGATATTTTTGAAAAAAATATTTGAACTTTATTAAATTATTTCCAATGCTTTACAAGTAATTGTGGTATTTACTTGTACAATAACTTTATTTTGCTGGTATTAAATAGTTCCTATACTTAAGTAATATTCTTAATCAGCCATTTTTACATCAGCCTAAAGTTAGATATGTTGATGGATTGCTATAAGCCTTTTGTCTAATTCACTATTTATTAATAATATCTTAATACTTTTAAGTATAAACACTATGTTCAATGAATAACGATTTCAAAAGATATAAAAAAATACTTGTTTTCTTGTATATTTATGTTTTAGTTACAGTTAAGATATGTAAAGTTAAAATAACGTAATTGTTATATTATAAGGATTTCAAAAAGTATGGAACTATAAAATACCGCTATAATCCCGTACAGTATAAGTATATTTTTGTGTGTAAAAATAATTACATAAAAGTTGTATTAAAATTATTTTTCTAATTAATTCTGATGATGAATTCCTTTTTCACTTATCTTCTTAGTTTTAGCGATCAGACCCAAAACCCTTGCTAAGTCTCTATCTTGACTAAAAAACTACCTCTAGTCATATATGAAATGCTTTTTCAAAATAGTGCCTTGCACATATTTAAAGTCAACAGTCCTAATTTAACGGTAAAATTTTTTACTGTAAGGAGAAAAATATGGAGACTTAACTCTTAACTAATTAAGCAAACTCGTAGCGATTTTTACCCAGGTGCTTGGCACGATACATTGCTGCATCTGCTTGTTTGATCAAATTTTCACTATCTTGACTGTTGTATGGGTAGACACTGATGCCAATACTGGCAGAGATTCGGATTGCATAGCCATCCAAAACAATTGGCTTGGTAATACTGCTTAAGATTTTTTCGGCGACTTTAGCAGCTATCTGGACATTAGGAATTGCCCGCAAAATTATAGTAAATTCATCGCCACCCAAACGAGAAACTGTATCACTAGCGCGTAAAGAGTTGCTGAGTCTTCCAGCGATAGTCATTAGCAAGCGATCGCCCGTCTCGTGCCCCAGAGTATCATTGACTTGCTTAAAGCCATCTAAATCAATAAATAACAGTCCCAGTAACAGGTTATTGTGTTGCGCCCAATGTAATGACTCGTAAAGTTGTTCGGCAAAAAATTTGCGATTGGATAAACCAGTGAGGGGATCGTGATACGCCAAATAACGCAAGTGATCTTCTTTGAGTTTTAATTCATTGTTAGACTGGAATAGTTCAGCAGCAGTCCGCTTCAGATGCTCCTCCATGAGCTTGCGTTGAGTAATATCTCGGATGACCCCAACTAAAAAGAAATTGCCAGCTGAGTCTTTGTGGAGCGATCGCTTAGTGGCAATTTGATGAGTCTGTCCATCTGCATTTGTAAATTCTTCTTCATGTTCCTGTGGTTTTTCAGTTCGGAACACAAGATCATCCTGTTGTCGAAACACATCAGCTTCATGTTTAGGGAAAAAGTCATAGTCTGACTTCTCAATTAACAACTTATTTGGATAACCGATAAATCGACAATAGGCTTCATTTAAAACAATCCACTGGTGTTGTTCATTTTTCACAAAAATTGGATCGGGAATCGTATTGATTACGTGATGCAAAAATTCTTTAGAACGTTTCCACTCTTCCTGGATATGAGCAATATGACTGATCATCCAAATAGCTGAACTGCCAAAGCTAAACAATGAGGGAAGGAACGGTATCCACAAACCGTATAAAAAAGCAAGGTATGTAGTCAGGGTCAATACAAAGCAAGAAACTAGGATACAAAGCAGACTTCTAGTAGCGTGTCGTATCCGCCATGTCGTCACGGCTCCCAGGTAAGACCAGATAAAAATCCACAAGTATTCCATCAAGTCAGACCAGAATTTTAATAATGGTCGTCCATCAAGAGCAGCAGATATTAACTCACTAATAAAATAAGCTTGCAGTTGAATCCCAGGTACGGGCTTTGCCGTACCTATTAGATTACTGGAATAGGGAATGAATACAAAATCCTGGAGACTGGGTGCGGTGGAGCCAATCAGTATAATCCGATCTTTAATTAAGTTTTCTTGGACTTTATCTGCCAGTACATCTTTTATCGATACCTGACGAAAATTACAAATTTCTCTAGATGAACTTTGACATTTAGGTTTGGGAAAATTGGTCAGAATTTGGTATCCTCTATCATCAGCCCTCACATAAGCACCATCATTAGCCTCAAAACGAGTAAATGATGCCTTACCCAATTGCAAATACTCAGGGTTGCTTTTTGCTTTGGTGGGGGTAATTCCCTTTGCCTTTAAATACAATAAAGCCAACTTCAGGGCAAAACTTTCGTGTAACTGCTCATCAACGTGCCAATACAACAAACTGCGACGTACTTTACCATCAAGATCGTACAGCACGTTATTAAAGCCAACTTGATCCTTATTCAGTCCCTGTGGAGGTAAAACACTAAAGTTTTTGTTTTTGTCATTTGCTAGCAGTTCAATACCAATTAAATTGGGCATTGACTTATAAGTCTTACGCAGTTCCTGATTACCAGGCTCTACTGGCAAATTTCTGTAGAGGTCTAAGCCAATAGCACGGGGTTTGTGGACATTTAATTTTTGCAACAACAGTGCAATCTTAGCATCTGGAATCGGCCACGAACGTATTTCGTTCAAATAGGCTTCATCAATCACTACGATTGTAATACGCTCTTCCGGTGGTTCATTTGGACGTAAGTAGGACAGGGTGAAAAAACCAAATTGTGTAAAGATAAGTAAATACACATAATGTATCTACCACGGTAACAGGTATATGGGCAGCCGTTTAAGGGTAT